>DDBL01000075.1:0-7818 GCA_002333425.1 Leptospiraceae bacterium UBA2033 | reverse complement strand
ATAAACCTTTCTTCAATAACTATCGTCCACAGTTCTACTTCAGAACTACAGACATTACCGGTGTATGTGCATTACCTGCTGGTATGGAAATGGTTATGCCAGGGGATAACGTATCTGTTACCATCGAATTGATTCACCCGATTGCAATGGACAAAGGATTAAACTTTGCTATTCGCGAAGGTGGGAAGACTATCGGCTCAGGCGTTGTGGCTGATATAATTGAGTAAAAGTATGACCGGACAAAGAATTAGAGTTAAACTAAGAGCGTTTGATCACAAGTTAGTAGATCAATCTACTTATGAAATCGTTGCGACTGCAAAAAGAACAGGCGCAACTGTTTCGGGTCCAATCCCGCTCCCAACTAAAATTGAGAAGTTTACGGTACTAAGATCACCTCACGTGAATAAAAAATCACGTGAGCAATTCGAAATGAGAACACATAAAAGACTTATTGATATCTTAAACACAAATGAAGATACCGTTGAAGCGCTAATGAAACTTCAACTCCCTGCAGGTGTATCGGTAGATATTAAGTCTTAAGGAATAATTATGACTAAGGGTTTAATTGGTAAAAAATTAGGCATGTCGCATATATATGCGGATAACGGGAATATGATTCCCGTAACTGTAATAGAGGTGGGTCCTTGTTTTGTTTCTCAGGTAAAAACTGTAGAAACAGACGGATACTCTGCTGTTCAGTTAGCTTTTGGTAATACGAGAGAAACACAACTCACAAAACCAGAAGTATCTCACCTTGCCAAAAACAACATATCTCCTAAGAGATATTTAAAAGAATTTGAACTAACAGGGGATGCTCCTGCTGCTGGTTCTGAAATTAAAATCGCAGATATTTTTAAAGACAATGATGTAGTGAAAGTAACTGGAATTAGCAAAGGGAAAGGTTTTCAAGGGGTTGTGAAAAGACACGGTCACGCTGGTGGTCCTGCTGGTCACGGTTCTAGATTTCACCGTCATCCTGGATCTATGGGTGCGAACTCTACTCCCTCCAGAGTATTTAAAGGGGTGAAATTACCAGGTAGAACAGGTAGTCTCAAAACCTCTATCAAAAATTTGAAAGTAGTGAAAGTGTATGAGGACAAGAACATAATTTTAGTATCCGGTTCTGTTCCAGGTCCTGAAAAATCAATCATTACGATTGAGAAGTTGTAGAAGGGAAGGAATTTATATGAAAGCTAAGAAATATTCTAAAACCGGACAATCACTTGCTGAGGTAGAATTGCCAAGCGAAATCTTTACAAATAAGATTAGCAGAGGTGCAATCTACGATGCAATCAAAGCAGAAAATGCAAATCTCCGTTCCGGAAATCATTCTACAAAAGACAGAGGCGAAGTGAGCGGGGGTGGTAAAAAACCTTGGTCACAAAAAGGAACTGGTCGTGCAAGACAAGGTTCTTCTCGTGCTCCTCATTGGGTAGGTGGTGGTGTGATTCATGGTCCAAAGCCAAGGGATTATTCCATTCCTCTTTCTCGTAACATCAAGAGAGTAGCAGTTGTTTCTATTTTAAACAAAAAAGCTTCTGAAAGCAAAATCAATATCCTAGAAGATCTTGCTATGACTAAGTTTAGCACTAAAGAAGTATTTAACTTATTCAAAACCATGGGTGTTACAAACGGTAATTTCAGCGTTGTAGTTTCTGGTGAAGATAAGTTTCTAAAAGCTTCTACTAGAAATATCCCAACTCTCAAGTATGTAAATGCAAAGAGAATCGTATGTAGAGACATTCTTTATAATAAGAATTTGATTATTACTGAGAGTGCCTTGAAAGAAATCGTAAATCAATACAAGGATGCAAGTAAATGAATCTAGATAGCATAATCATTGCTCCTATTATTACTGAGAAATCTCAATCTGCGCAAGAGATTGGAAAAGACATCGGAAAAAGAACTGTAAAGTATACCTTTAAAGTTCATCCAGATGCTAACAAAGTAATGATAAAAGAAGCAGTTAAAAAAATCTTTCAGGTTACACCAAGCTCTGTAAATGTAATCATGTATCACGGTAAAATGAAGAAATTCAGAAATTTTCCATCTAGAAGACCACATTGGAAAAAAGCTATTGTTACTTTTGACAATGGTGCTGTTCTAGAATTTGGTAAGGGAGTTTAAGCATGGGTATCAGAAAATTTAAACCTGTAACTGCGGGTACTCGTTATAAATCCGTATTAGATTTTGCAGAGCTAACAGTTGATAGACCACACAAACCGCTCACTACTACAGTTAAATACAATGCTGGTCGTGGGGACGGTGGTAAAATCTCCGTTAGACGCAAAGGTGGACGTGTTAAACGTAAGTATAGAATCATAGATTTTAAAAGAGTTAAATACGGAGTTCCTGCTGTTGTAAAAACATTGGAATACGATCCATACAGAACTTCTTTTATTGCACTCCTTTCTTACAAAGATGGAGAATTTGCTTACATCCTAGCTCCTGAAGGTTTGAAAGTTGGTGATGTAATCGTTTCTGGTGATAAAGCTGAGATCAAAGTAGGAAACTCTCTTCCTTTGGATAAAATTCCTCCAGGAACAGATGTTCATAACATCGAACTGCACAAAGGAAAAGGTGCGCAAATGGCTAGAACTGCTGGTTCTTTTGCAACTGTTTCTGCTAAAGATGGGGACTATGTTACACTCAAACTTCCTTCTTCGGAAGTAAGAAAAGTTCGTAAAGAATGTTATGCTACAATAGGCATCGTGGGAAATAAAGACCATAACTTAGTTTCTATCGGTAAAGCTGGAAGAAACAGATGGTTAGGTAAAAGACCAAAAGTAAGAGGGGTTGTAATGAACCCGGTCGATCACCCGCACGGTGGTGGGGAAGGTAAAACTTCCGGTGGTAGACATCCTGTTAGCCCTTGGGGTCAACCTACAAAAGGTTATAAGACCAGAAGAAAAGCAAGACCTAGCGATAAGTTTATCGTGCAAGGTAGAAAANNAGAAGAAGCACTGTATTCCCTGATATGATTGGGCATACGGTGATGATCCACAACGGGAATAAATTTATTCCAGTATATATCAATGACAATATGGTTGGGCACAAGTTAGGTGAGTTTGCTCCAACTAGAACTTATCGTGGTCACTCTGGTGCCGATAAGAAGGTTAAAAAATAGGAGTCTCTAATGGAAGCTAAAGCTGTAGCAAAATATGTAAGAGTTTCTGCTAGAAAAGCAAGATTAGTAGCAAATGAAGTGAGAGGCTACGATTATACAGAAGCTGTGGATATTCTGAAGTTTACTCAAAAAAGAGTAGCGGACGAAATTTTAAACGTAGTAAATTCCGCAGCGGCTAATGCAGTAGTTGCCGATGCAAAGATTGATCTAACCAAAGTTTACATCAAGAAAATTTATGTAGAAGATGGTCCGATCATGAAACGTTTTAAAGCAAGAGCACGTGGTCGTGCTTCTAGAATCAGAAAACGTTTGAGCCATATCACTGTAGTATTATCAAATTAATAGGAAGATATTGAATGGGACAGAAAGTTAATCCAGTCGGTTTAAGAGTAGGTATCACAAGAACCTGGGACTCTATTTGGTTTGCCAAAGAAGACTACACCAAGAACTTACATGAAGATATCAAAATTAGAGAGTTTCTACAAAACAAATTTAAGAATTCTTCTCTTGTAAAAGTTGTAATCGAAAGATTTCCAGAGAAAATCAATGTTAACCTACATACTGCTAAACCAGGTGTTGTGATTGGTCAAAAAGGACAAAATATTGAGAACGTGAAAACACTTCTCAAACCTATGTCTGACAAACCTATCAATATTAACATCATTGAAGTAAAAAAGCCAGAAACGGTAGCGCAAGCTATTGCGGAAACAATTGCAACTCAAATTGAGCAACGTATGCCATTTAGAAGAGTAATGAAAGCTGAGCTTAGAAGAGCGATGAGAGGTGGAGTAGAAGGAATCAAAATTTCTATCTCNNAAATCGGTATTAAAGTTTGGACATATGCAGGAGATCATATCTCTAGTTCCAATGAAGAAGTAGAAGATAAATACGCTGTAAAACGTAGAACTAATTAATAGGATCCGGATACATTTATGTTAGCACCTAAAAGAGTAAAGTATAGAAAGAGACATATTGGTAGACTGAAAGGCAAAGACGAAGTAGCCAACAAAGTATCTTTTGGAGAATTTGGTCTAATGGCTATTACCTCCGGAAGAATCACTGCAAGACAAATTGAGGCTGCCCGTGTTTCTATCAACAGAAGAGTAAAAAGAGGCGGAAAATTATGGATTAGGATTTTCCCTCATACTCCTGTTACCAAAAAACCAGCTGAGACTAGAATGGGTAAAGGTAAAGGAAATCCAGAATTTTGGGTATCTGAAGTTCGCCCAGGAAGAGTATTATTTGAAATGAGTGGTATTGATGAAGTAGCGGCTAAGAAGGCTTTGACTCTTGCTTCTTACAAACTTCCCATTCATACTGAATTTGTGAAGAGGACTTTGATATGAAGTTAAAATTAAAAGACATTAAAGATGCTGATATAACTACCCAGCTTGCAGAAGCTAGAAAGGAACTTAGAACTCATCGTTTCCAATATGTAGTTGCTCGGTCTCTTGAAAACCCAATGGTAATTAGAAATTTGCGTAAGAAAGTTGCAAGACTTCTGACTGTAAAGAGAGAAAGAGAAATAGCTGCTGCAAAGTCAGCTAAGAAATAAGGATAAAACTTATGGAAGAAAAAGTAGAAGTAAAAAAACGCAAAACTGTCACAGGTAAAGTAGTTAGCACTAAAATGGCTAAAACTGTTGTAATGGAAATTGAGTTTAGACAAAATCATCCTATGTTCAAAAAGATCACTCGTAAGACATCTCGTCTGAAAGTACATGATGAACAAAACGAATGCAAAGAAGGCGATGTAATCGTAGCAATGGAAACTCGTCCTCTATCTAAACAAAAAAGACACAAACTTTTAAAAATTGTAGAGAGAGCGAAATAAAATGATTCAAATGCAAACTTTTTTACAGGTAGCTGATAACTCTGGAGTAAAGAGAGTTCAGTGTGTTAAGGTTCTTGGTGGATCTAAGAAACGTTATGCGACAATCGGTGACGAAATCATCGTTGCGGTGAAAGACTCACAACCTGCATACGGACTTAGAGATTCTATTGGAAAAAAAGTTCATACAAAGGCTGTTCAAAGAGCTGTAGTTGTTAGAACTAGAAAAGAAATTAGAAGACCGGACGGAAGTTATATTCGTTTTGATGATAATGCAGTTGCCATCATCGACGAAAAAGGAAATCCAAAAGGGACTCGTATTTTTGGACCAGTAGCTCGTGAACTTAGAGATAAAAAGTTTATGAAAATCATCTCTCTAGCACCAGAGGTATTATAAAATGGCGAACAAATTACCTTATCGTGGCTCTGAGCCAACGAAGTTTAAAAAAATTAAACTAAAAAAAGACGACGAAGTTATCTGCATCGGTGGTGCGGATAAAGGCAAAAAAGGGAAAATCCTTTCTATTGATAAAAGAAAAGATAGAATCTTTGTAAGCGGTATTAACAAAAGAAAGAAGTATGTGAGACCGACCCAAGAAAACCCACAAGGTGGAATTATTGAAATCGAAAATTCGATTCATATTTCCAATGTAATGCTCTATGATTCTAAAAAGAAAAAAGGGGCAAGAGTAGGTTTTGAAGTAAAGAACGGTTCTAAAGAAAGAACTCTTAAATCGAAAGGTTAATCATGGAACAATCAAGATTAAAAAAGAAATACAACGAAGAAATTAAACCAAATTTATTAAAAAAGTTTAATTTTAAATCACCATCTCAGGTTCCTAAGATCGAAAAGATCGTATTGAACGTGGGAATGGGAGAAGGGCATTCTAATCCTAAGGCTTTAGAGTCTGCTTTGGATACACTAGCTGCAATTACTGGGCAAAAAGCAGTAAAAACAGTTGCAAAGAAATCTATCGCTGGGTTCAAACTCAGAGAAAAAATGAACATTGGCTGTATGCTCACTCTTCGTGGTGAAAAAATGTTTGAATTTTTGGATAGGTTTATAAATGTGGCTTTACCGAGGGTAAGGGACTTCAAGGGCGTAAATCCTAAGGGTTTTGATGGTCGTGGAAACTACAATCTTAGTATCAAAGAGCAAATTATCTTCCCTGAGATTCAATTTGACAAGGTTCACAGTATGCATGGTATGAATATCACCATGGTAACTAGTACAAAATCTGATGAAGAGGCATACGAGCTACTTGCTGGTTTCGGAATGCCCTATAGAAAAAAGTAGGAGATAGATAATATGGCTAAAACTTCGATCATTGCTCGGCAAAATAAGAAGCCTAAGTTTAAAGTAAGAACATACAATCGTTGTGCTCTTTGCGGTAGACCTCGTGCTTTTATAAGAAGATTTGGAATGTGTAGAATATGCTTTCGTGAGCTAGCTAGTACGGCTCAGATTCCAGGTGTGACTAAGTCATCCTGGTAGAAAAAAAAGGAAAAAAAAATGAGTTTATCAGATCCAATAGCAGACATGCTTACTAGAATCAGAAATGCAGGCAGTGCAAAACACCCAGCCTGCAAAATCCCTGGTAGCAAAATTAAAAATTCAATTCTTTCCATTATGAAAGAAGAAGGTTTTATTACTGATTTTCAAGAAACGAAAACCAATAATATCTCTGAATATACCGTAACTTTAAAATATGACGATACTCGTCGCCCTGTGATTCGTGAAATCGAAAGAGTTTCTAAGCCAGGTAGAAGGGTTTATATCCAATCAGAAGATATTAAACCTGTTAAGAGTAATCTTGGTATATCCATTATCTCTACATCAAAAGGGATTATGAGCAATAAAAAAGCTATGAAATTAAAAATTGGAGGAGAGGTTATTTGCAAGGTATCCTAATCGGATATTGCAAGTCTCTTTAAGAGTATGTCTAGAGTAGGTAAAGATATAGTAACTCTCCCTGTTAAAACAGAAGTGAAACAAGCGGGAGATAAAATCGAAGTTAAAGGTCCATTAGGAACTTTAAATACACCTTTGTATAAAGGAATTACAATGACTGTAGAAGGTAATGTTGTAAAATTCACTCGTGCAAACGATGAAAAACAAACAGTTGCACTACATGGTCTAGTAAGAGCTTTATTTAATAATTGCGTAAAAGGTGTTTCTACTGGTTGGGAAAAAAACTTAGAAATCTTTGGTGTTGGTTTTAGAGCACAAAAGAAAGGTTCCAATTTAGTTATGAATTTAGGATTTTCTCATGAGGTTGTATTTCCTGAGCCTCAAGGGATTAAGATTGATGTAGTTGACCAGTTAAAAATCAAAATCACTGGTGTAGACAGACAATTAGTAGGTCAAGTTGCGGCAAATATCCGAGGCTTCAAAGAGCCAGAACCTTACAAAGGTAAAGGAATTAAATATGCCAACGAGTACATCAAACGTAAAGCTGGAAAAACTGGTAAGAAATAATGATTAACAAACAAAAACATAGAGCTGGACAAGAAAGAAGAATCGAACGTGCTAGATATAAGTTAAAGCAAAACGGGGATAGACCTCGTTTAGTTTTTAACAAAACAAATAGATATTTAATTGCACAAGTTATCGACGATACTGCTGGTAATACAATTGCTTATGCTGTATCTTCTGAGAAAAGTTTCCCTGTCCAAGGGTATTCTAAGAAGAACAAACAGGCTGCAACAGAGCTTGGAAAGTTAATTGCTGAAAGAGCAAAAAGTAAAGGTGTTAGCAAAGTAATGTTAGATAGATCTGGAATCATCTACCACGGTAAATTAGCCGCTTTTGCGGAATCAGCAAGAAAAGAAGGATTGGAGTTTTAAATGGCATACATGGA
>DDBL01000127.1 GCA_002333425.1 Leptospiraceae bacterium UBA2033 | reverse complement strand
CCCCGTGGCACTAAACTAAAAATCCTTTAAGTAATGCCTAATTACCGCCCTTTCGTCTGATGGACGAAACCTAGCAGACCTTCACCTTCGCGCCTGATGGCTTCAGAAGGTTCCGTCCCCCGTGGCACTAATCTAAAAATCCTTTCTCTATTTTTTTTTATAAATCCAACTGATTTTCACTCCCCATAGATATCAGTTTTAGTTCCACTAGATGATATAAATCATATCTATTTTTACTAGAGACAAAAATTATTTTGTTCCAATCTCTCTATCCTTACACGAACCTAGTTATATGTCTAAGTGTAGATTAGCATAAAACTTATGAGGATTGACTATGAATAATAACGATTGGAAAAGTAAGGCAGTAAGCCCAGAAGATGCATTAAAATTAGTAAAAAGTAAGGATAATATTTTTGTTCACGGAGCGGCGGCGACACCTACTCCTTTACTCGATGCAATGGTAAAAAGAAAAGACTTGGAAGGTGTGAGACTGTATCACCTGCATTTGACCGGACCTATACAATTTGTAGAGCCACAGTATGATGGTCAGTTTTTTTCCGTATCCCTTTTTACTGGGGCTGCTATGCGTAAACCGATAGAAGAAGGAAGAGCTGATTTTGTTCCTATTTTTTTATCTGCAATTCCTTCGTTGTTTTTGACAAATGCAGTTAAACTAGACGTTGCCTTTTTGCAATTATCCCCTCCCGATAAACACGGTTACTGCTCGCTTGGAACGTCTGTTGATACAGCAAAAGCGGCGGCAGAATCTGCAAAAATTATCATAGCAGAAATCAACGAACAAATGCCAAGAACACATGGAAACACAGTAGTTCCATTTAGAAAAATTAAAGCATTTACCCTAACCAATCGTCCTCTTCATTTACACGAAGGAGAAAAAGAATCCGAAGTAGAATCTAAA
This sequence comes from Leptospiraceae bacterium UBA2033, assembly GCA_002333425.1. Taxonomy (GTDB): domain Bacteria; phylum Spirochaetota; class Leptospiria; order Leptospirales; family Leptospiraceae; genus UBA2033. The sequence goes on along the minus strand of DDBL01000127.1, from coordinate 37,508 downwards.
ATCGGACAAATTGTAGCTGATTTAGTAGAAGATGGTTCTTGTCTCCAAATGGGGATTGGTGGAATTCCAGATGCAGTTTTGTCCCGACTCAAGAATAAACTAGATCTCGGAATTCACACAGAAATGTTTTCTGATAGAGTAGTGGATTTATTTGAAGCTGGGGCGATTTCTAATAAGCTCAAAAAGGTGCACCAGTTTCGATTGGTCACAAGTTTTTGTGCGGGATCTCAAAAATTATATGACTTTGTAAATGACAACCCAGCAGTTGAGTTTCATCCATGCGATAGGACAAACGACACTCACATCATTAGAGAAAATGACAAGGTAGTTGCGATTAATTCTGCTATTGAAATTGATTTAACTGGACAGGTCTGTGCTGATTCGATGGGGCACAGAATCTTTTCAGGTATAGGTGGGCAAATGGACTTTATCCGCGGTGCGGCACTTTCTAAAGGTGGCAAACCTATCATTGCACTTCCATCAACTGCGGCTAAGGGTAAAGTCTCTAGAATTACACCAGAATTAAATCCAGGTGCTGGCGTTGTAACCACCAGAGGACACGTTCACTGGGTCGCAACAGAATTTGGAGCTGTCAATTTATTTGGAAAATCTCTTAGACAAAGAGCCGAAGCCTTAATCTCAATTGCACATCCTGACTTTAGAGCAGAACTTAAATCTAAAGTAAATGCGATTCGCCATTTCGTATTTTAAGGTTTTTTAAAATTAGCCACAGAGGCACTGAGACACAGAGATTCTTGGGATTGTGCTATTTTTATTCCTATTCGTCGAATAAGTGAAAGCTCATGAAATTGATTTTCTCTAAACCTCTCTGAGTCTCGGTGCCTCTGTGGCTAATATAGAGTTTACTTAATCAAGTTATACGACTTATCAGCCGCCCTTACTCATTATAAACTTTTCTAGAAATTCAGTTATATCTGTAATGTTGCGGTTAATCATGTTTTTTAATTCAGGTGGGATATTTTGCGATTTAATCACGCGATAATAGTTGAGAGCATTTTTTAGCATCTTACGACGTGCAAATTCTTGTGCTTTCATAAGCATTGGTTTGTATTTATAATAAGAGTATTCCATAATGCTATAATTTTTGGATAACTTAAATGGATGTGGAATTTTACTAAAATCATAAGTAAGAGTCAAAAATGGCGCATCGTCAATCTCTGGTGGTTTTAATTCGAGGATACCATGGATTGTCCGCTCAGGCTCTGGTGGGGGTGGAGGTAATTCGGGAATCTCAGAAATTTCTGGTCCACCTTCTTCTGAGGTCTGTGGTCCATCTCCTTCGATCATATTTATTTCGGGAGTTTCTTCTGGTGCAAATGGATCGATTAAGTGTCCAGACTTTGTTCTTACAAAATCATCTGGATTAGGTAGTTCAATTTTTAATTCATCTGGAATTGAATATGCTTCTGGTGTGTAAGGGACTGGTCCTAGTCCAGATGAGTCTTTCGCTTTCTCTTTGTTAGCCGCTTCACCGACAATATCCGTTCCATCTTTGGAGGATACTTCTATTTCGCCAGAAACTTCTCTATGAGGTAATTCTGAATCTTCCGCTTTTACAGTGACTGGATCAGGAAGATCAATTTTTACAAGACCTTTATCACTTTCTGGCAAACCCAGTTCTTCATTTGCAGGAACGTATTTTTCTAGACTATCCGCAATATCCTTAGATACATGCTCTTTTGAAATTTCATTCTGATCAAGTGGCTGTTTAAGTGTAATTTCTTCTGGATTTGGTAGATCTACTTTTACAAGTTCTTCTGTAGATGGTAGTTTTTCTGAAGAAGATGGATCTCTTGGAAGAAACTCTAAAGACGCTAGGTTTGGATCTTGCTGAATATCTTCTTGATTGAAATTAGAATTAGAAGGGGGGTATGTCCCAAGCATTTTAGACAGTGATGGGGGAATACTTTGATTTTCCTTATGCCAATCTTTTAAAAATGTTTCTCTTTCACTTAGCAGGTCTACATTTTGTTTTCTTCTATCATTGCCTGATCTACGATTTTTCTTTATTCCTTTTGGTAATTGGTCTAAGGATGTTATCCGTCTATCCTTGCCTGACCTTCTTTCTTTCATTGGGAGAGGTTTGAATTTTTCCCATTCTTTCGAAAAGTATAGATTGCTAAGCCAGTCATTTATATTGAGTGGGAGAGGTGGGGGTAGGTTAGGAACGTTAAACGCTTGTTGTTCGCTGCCAGAGTTTTGAAAATTTCCAGAGTTTGGACTTGTATTAGGAATCCCTTGCAACATCCCTATTCCGGGTTGGATATTTTCATTATTCCCTTGAGCTATATCTCTTGGACTTGATTCTGTATTTCCAGATCCTTTAGGTTTAAATTCTGCTGTAATAAATTCAGTTGATTCGGGTATTTCAATATTACCCGCTTCATATTTTTTCATTTGAGGCGAATAATCCTTATCCGCTCTTGGTTTAGGTGGCTCTGTTTCTAACTCTGACCACCCAGTTTCTATATCACTAGATTTTATTTCTGGTGAAAGAAAATCCTCTTCATTAGAAGGAGATTTTTTTATATTAGCTTTGTTTGGCTGTTTTTGGTTTTCTATGGAAGATTGAGTTAGATTTTGATTTTCTACTTGAACTGAATCTAGATTTGCATTTTGGATATTTGTTTCAGTATGAATTTCTGCGCCATCTGCATTGATTTGTGCGGACTGCGTTTCTATAGTCGAATTTTCATCTGAGATTTGCTCTTTTTTCGCTTTGATATTTGCCTTTTTTGGCTTTTTCTTTTTTGGTTTGGAATCTTCTGAATCATCTTCAAAGATTAAATTCCCTTCGATTTCTTCAGGTTCTTCTTCAACCTCTTCTTTTTTCTTCGCGTCAAGCGAGCCTAAATCAAGAGGTTTTAATTCTGAATCATCTGATTTTGATGTTGGGTGAGTTGTTTGGCTCTTGTCATCAGTTTGTTCAGGAATTGTTTCTATTTGTTTTAGAATGTTTAGTTTTTCAGTTAGGGAATCAGAAAGATTTTCTGTAAATTCTTTTAGAGACTCGGTAAATTCTTTCTCTCTTGAATCAGAGTATTTTTCCAGAAATGCTTTTTCTGATTCAGGATTTGACTCTTTTAGATAAGCATGAATATCAGCTATGTTCTTTTGGATCTTTTTTTGTATTTCGGGGTTAGAAATTTTACTTACGGCACGATAGTATATTTCCAGGGCACTTTTAAAATGTCCTTTTTTGACCATTGTATCTGCATTTAGTAACGGACGTTTATGCAGAAATAGACTTTTATCAATTGTCCCAAGTATATCACTAGCATCATAGCTAAGGGTTAGATTTGAATTGGATGATTCTAGTGGTGCCATGAGTTTATTCCTATCGTCTTGAAGTGTTTAAAATTTTGCTGGTTATTTTCATCATAGAACACTTTCAATAGATACAATACTATTTTCGACAAACTAGCCATGTTTGACTAGAACTAAAACTCTCAAAATAGCAGAGTAGGATCTAAAATTTTATTGACAAATGAATCTAACCCGTACTCTTTGTCTTAATGAAGTTAGTATCAAAGAAGAATTTAAGTTTTGGTTCCAGTCCAGACAACACAGATGGATTACAACTTAGAATAACATTTGATGAAGATACTAAAACAGCCTATGGGGATTATACCTGCCCCGCTAAATTCCAGGGTTCTCCAGATACAATCCACCCAGGAATTATCGCTACCATTTTAGACGAAATCATGATTAAGATCAATGAAGCCATGAATTTTGAAACAATGACTGGTGAATTGACTGTTCGTTATCTTCAGCCTGCTTTTATCAATGAACCCTTGCACTTGAGAGGCTGGTTTGTTAAAAAGAACAAGAAAGTCATCGAGAACAGAGCCGAGATTGAAAATGAAATCGGTAAGATTGTAGCTCGTGGTAAAGGTAAATACATGGAAGCTGGCGATTAAAAAATAAGCCGATGTGGTGAAATTGGTAGACGCAGTGGATTCAAAATCCACCGAGGGCAACCTCGTGTCGGTTCGATTCCGACCATCGGCACCACCATTTATTTATTCTCTGCTAAAGCCCTTTCATAAAAATCTTTCTCGATTGTATCTATCCCTTTTAGTATAAGCTGAATCTTTTCTTGACTTAACTCGGTAAATACATCTTTACCTCGAATAATAATCCCTTTACCAAGACTGATCCCGCCGATGTCATTTTCTGTATATGTTTCAGGCTTGGTTTTCATTTTCATAATTACATAGTCCATTACTTCTAGAATTTTATCTAAAAGATCTTTTCTAGATAGAGTGGAAAACAAACTTACTATTTGGTGTCTAAAATCATCTGCTTCCTTTTTGGGGATACTTGCGATTAGTCGGTTAAAGTAAATTTCTTCTTCAATATCTTTACCTTCTTTGAGTAACTCTTTGGCATGTTCATACAAAATGGATTCAAATTTATGAGCTGTCACATACGACTTTAAAGCGGATACTCCTGCTTTTGCGGCAGAAAAAAATTGTTTTCCGAATTTGAAAATGATTGTCCCAATACTTCCTAAAAGCCCCCACATTTTTTCAGGAGAATGAACGAAGGATGCGAGTGCGGCAAACGCCTGGTCTAATTTTATTCTCTCTTCTAACTCTGGGTAAAGTAATTCTAAAAAATAAGAAGTTAACCTATCAACTGTCCCTTGATCAATGCTTGTAAACTCCTGAAACCGATTTAGGTTTTCGCGGGAGTATCTTTTTTGCAAGGACCTACGATAGGCGATAATCAAAAGCCCAAATTCTTTTTCTTCTAGAGGATTCATGCTATTCGCCTCTGTGTAAAATCGAAGAAAATATCTCTCACAGAGAGCACAGAGTTCACTGAGAGTATTGGCATATATGATAAAATCAGCCCAAGTTTTGTTGCTTCTTTTCTCTGTGTTCTCTGCGCACTCTGTGAGAAATTCATCTTTTTATAGAACCCCACTAGTATTATCACGCTGCCTTGGGCTATTGATTTATTTGTATTATCTATTATTATATCTTTTGTTTGACTAGTGTTCATTGTTCCTCCTAAGTTAGTTACTCGCTTTTATCAGAAACCACTTCTTCAAAATAACTAAGACCTGTGCTACCTACATATTTTTCGAAATCAATTCGTTTTCCTTTAGGTGTGTAGAGGGTTTCAATTGGGCGAAGTTCTAGACCATTGAAAAGAGAATAAATCCCTACAGCGAGGCAAATGGCTGTTTTCTTCTTCTTTGTTGTTACAAAATACATGTCTCTATCACTAGTGATTTCACCCAATTCTAAATAGGCTGAAATTGCATTTACAAATGTTGGAACGCTATACGTGGACACAAAGGGATGTAAAATCTTATTTGGTTCTTTGTATGTATCTTTATCGTCATTTACCTGTAGCCGCAGTCCATATTGCATAAAACGTAGTAGTTCATTACTTGCGTATAGATTATCTCCGCCAAATCCTTCTAAGCCGCCTTCTCTGCGCATTAACTCTGGTTTGCCTCTCTCTCTATCCCAGAATTTTCCTACAGCGCGAAATCCTTTGTGGTCGATGGAATACGGTCCTTCTTTGTTCTTAATAGTTTTTTCCCAGCCGTCCTCATCACGATAACGCCAAGTAATCATATTGGCTCTATAACCTTCGAATCTTTCTATATTTGTTTCTGTTCCGCCTTTGTTTGGCCAATACCCGTTAAAATATATCCAAGCATCTGCGATTGCGTTTTCTAACCTTGACCACTTCGATTCAAATAACATCCAATTTTTCCAAGGAGTTTTGTAGAACTCTTCTGGCTGGGCTTGTTTGTCAGAAATTCTTTTTAAAAGTTCAAACGTCTGGTAAGAAGGAGCGATAACGGAACCCATGCCGCCTGAGTCTGGGGCTGCGTTCATTGCGTTGATATGAAGAGAAACAACGAGGGCGGGTTTCTCTTTGTTAATCATCGAAATTCTACCCAAGCGATTTTTCCCGGTTTTGAAATCAGGAAAATCATAAAGACGATAGAGTTGATTTTTATCTTCCTTTTCTCTATAATTTTTATCCTTTGCGTTTTCAGTGCGAGTCATGGTAGATTCAATTTTAATCCAAGGAGCGTCTGAGTCGGAGAAGAGTTTTATATAAGATTTGAATTTTTGAAATCCTTTTTTGGTTTTGGTTAGGTCGAGAATTTCTTTTAATTCTTTTCCCACTTCTAAAACAATTTCCATTTCGGTTCTGCCGGCTTTCGGGTAACTTGCTCCGTCTTTGTAATTTTCCAAAAACCTTCCCGTTATCGTGTCATATTTGTCCCCGAAAATTTCGAGAGGCTCTTGTTTTACCCCACCATGCCCTGGGTCGATTACGATTTTATACTTTTTGATTGGATCGCTAATTATGCTAATTGTTGTGAGTAGAGCTAATAAAACTAAATATTTCTTCAAAATGCTTCCTTATATATTGTGATAAATTCGAAGATTTAACTGTCGGAATGTTTGCCACAGAGGCACAGAGTTTTTTATTTTCTTTCATTTTGGAATTAAGAAATATAAGGTTTTAATTCCAATTCAATAACAGTATTTATTATTTCTCTAATAGGAATAATAATTCTAACCTCTGTGTCTCCGTGCCTCTGTGGCAAATAAAAGTTTAAATCTTCTTTGTAATTGCAAAAATAAGTGAATATTCATTCTTGTAAAGTATCTAATAGCTAGAGGTTGGGAATGTTACTACAAGAAGCAGAGAAAACGGATAAAATCTTAGAAAAGGCACTGGAAGGAGAGCGGATTTCCAAAGAAGAAGCGCTTTTGCTCTATGAGGAAGGGGATTTTTTAAAGATTCAATTTGTAGCCCGTGCACTACGGGAAAAAGTTCTTAGTCACAAGTATGCAAGTTACACTATGTTTCGAGTGGTAAATTATACGAATTACTGTAATGTAGAATGTTCTTTTTGTTCTTTTATGGATGAGATCGGTTCTGGCAAAGGTTACGTGTTATCCAAGGAAGATATTGTTGAAAAAATGGAATTTGCTGCAAAAGAAAACGCAGACCAGATGTTTTTACAAGGCGGAGTTTATCCTGATTTAAAATTCGATTATTACTTAGATGTTCTTTCTGCGGTTAAGAGTCGTTTTCCTGCAATGCACATTCGTGCTTTTTCTCCAGTAGAAATTATCAATATGGAAAGGCTAACAGGTCTTAGCCTGCGTGAAGTTCTTCTTCGTTTGAAAGAAGCGGGGCTTGATTCAGTTCCCGGTGCTGGAGCGGAAATTCTCACCGAGCGTATGCGTAATATCATTTCCCCTAAAAAAGCAAGCGTAAGTGAATGGACTCGCGCGATGGAAACTTGCCACGAGGTAGGATTACTCGGTAGCGCCAACGTAGTATTTGGCTCTGAAGAAACAAAAGAAGAGGTCATCGAACATCTAAACGTAATACGCGAGTCTCAAGATAGAACTCACGGGTTTCTTTCGTTTATCCCCTGGACATTCCAACCTCAAACCAAACGTTTTAAAATCCGAATGGTTCCTACACATGAATACTTGAAGGTATTAGGCATTTGTCGCATCTTTCTAGATAATATTCCACATATCGAAACTTCCGTGATGGTTCTCGGAAAAGGAGTGGGGCAACTCGCACTTTATAGTGGAGCGGATGACGTTTCCTCTGTTGTGATCGAGGAAAATGTTCTTCGTTCTTTTGGACTTAAATCAGAAGAAGAGGCTACTCGCTTTTTAGCCGGTGCAGGTTTTACTCCTAAACGACGTGACTTACTTTATAATTATGACAAATACCCTGACTATATTCCTACTGGAAAAGAAACTTCTTATATGAACTTGGGAGCTTCCTAATAAAATTGAATTTTTGGTTATGAATTTTGAATACGGGAACTATTTATTAGCTATATACGAGACTCATAATTTAAAATTCAAATTATTTTCTTCAACCTTTTCTTAAATTCTAAAAGCCCGTCTCTAGTTTGCATACCTTCTTTTTTGCACCATGCTTCAATTTCTTTTAAATCAAATGGATGTTTCTTTGCAACAAGTAATGCTTGGTCTAAGCATTCTATGGATTGAAAATAAATATAAGAGGCTAATCTATCTTTAATGCAATCGGTTGGACTTAAAAGTTTGATTATATTTTTTCCTTTTTTCAATTCATTTGGTTTTATATGATAATCATTGCCTATGCCAACTGGAGGAGATATAAATTCTACAAATAGATGTTTGCATTTTGGATGTTTATAATGTCTACCTGTCTGCCTTTTGAATCCGATTTGATTCATGACTTTTTTGATTGTTTCTTCTGTCAATTTATAAGATTGAAATACTAAGTCTATATCCCCAGATTTATATATACCTTGCGAATAATAAGAAACAACCGCTCCACCAACTAGAACTGTATCAATTCCACTGTCAGATAAATGAATCGCGACATATTCCCATAATTCTCTCTCAGTGCAACTAGACCAATCAGGCTCTTCCATAAACTGGTTTACCTTTTCGTCTTGGTCTAGTTCTTGTTTTAAAAATTTGTTCTTTTTCCTTTGGTTGTATATTTTCGTAAACAATTTTCACTAATTCCTTTAGGGGTTTTGTGAAAGGAGATTTTTCATTGAAGAAATAAACTCTTGTTTTTCCGTAAGTTTTAGAAAAAAGAATTCCGGCTGATTCAAAGCGGTCAAGTTGTTTTGCTACAGGTGTAATTGCAATTCCGAAATCTGAGGCAATTAAACTGGCATAACTTTCATGATTATGATAAATATGCAAAAGTGCCTTTTCTGCTGTTTTATTTCCAACTATTTTTTCAATCATATTTCAATTTGATATTAATTATAAAGAATATCAACTACTTTTTAGTGAATATGGAAATGTTGTAAAGTTAAAACATCGTTGACAAACCTTTAATCTCTTTTATTCTACTATGAATGAGTTTTCCTGTTAACCTAAACTTCGGCTTATTTGAAATATCCTCTCACTTGGTGTTTGAGACACTTGCCTTTGTAATTGGATTTAGGTATTATTTGATTCTTAGAAAAAGACAAAAGGATCTACTTACCTCCGAAGAAAGAGTATGGATACTCATTGCGGTCTGTGTTGGCGCACTCTTTTTTTCTAGGTTTATTGCCGTTATGGAACATATTGACTTGGTTAATGGTGATACGCCGCTACTATTTTATTACTCTCAAAAAACCATTGTCGGTGGGCTTTTGGGCGGTTTGATTGCTGTTGAAATTACAAAAAAAATTTTGGGAATTAAAGTTTCATCAGGGGATATAATGACTTATCCGCTCATCCTTGGAATTATGATTGGGCGTGTTGGTTGTTTTTTGGCTGGTCTAGAAGATGGGACTTATGGAATTGAAACGAATCTTTGGTGCGGGATAAATTTTGGAGATGGGATAAGGCGACACCCGACACAAGTTTACGAGATTTTATTTTTGTTAGTTCTTTGGATGTTCATACGAATTCTAGAAAATCCTGCCGTAACTTCCATTGTCAGTAGGAAACTTTTAAATGAAACAGAGGTAAATTATTGTTTGTCGAATGGATTAAAGTTCAAGATTTTTTTATGCAATTACTTATTATTTCGATTCGGTATTGAATTTATCAAACCTGTTTCGCAATTTTACTCGATATTTTCTTTTATCCAAATTTCTTGTTTGTTAGGAATCTTATATTACGTTTTTCTCTACTTAAAATGGTTAAAAAGCAAGCGACCTCTTAGTGTTTAAGCAATTAGAACTGCTTTTTTTAAAAAACGAATTTCCCTTTTTAATGAATTAAATAAGATTTCTTTTTTACGATTTTCATCTAGGTCTTTTTCATGCCTGCGGAGGTAAATCTCTGTTTTGCGAATCATCTGCTGTAGGTATTGGATTTGATTTAGTTGTTCTTTGATTTTTTCTAGGATATTTTCTGAATCTTTTTCTATTTCTGTATCTAAGAAAGAATTGAGTTTTTCTATTTCTACTAGGAATTTTTCTTTTAGCTCTTTATTTGGAACTAATTCTTTTGGACTTGGAGACCAAGCTGGAAGATTTTTCCATGGGTAATTATGGTTTTGGTGAGCAGTAAATATTGATTTTGCTTCTGATAAACTTATATTTTTTACATTCTCTATAAAAGAGCCTTTATCACTGATGTTATAAATTTCTAATGCAGTTGTTTTTGCTGACTCTTCAAACCAATGTTTGTAAATTCCAAGAACATAATCTGTTAAGACAACTCCATGGTCACAAGCTTTTACATATTGTGTTTCTCGTTTTCTTACGATTTCTTCATTTATTTTTTCTAGACTTTTTTTTCGGTTAATCAATGTTAGCCATTTCTCGTTGTGGTGAGTTCCTGTAGAATGAATTTCTCTTCCTGTATAAGCAAGATCTTGTCCTGTTAAGTATATTGGAGAAAAACCCATTTGCCGCAAAATGTCAAACGCACTTGTTGCCACACTTCCACCTGATTGTACGTCACCTATGTCGCCTAATTTTTCTGTGACTATATCTCCGCCCGCAGTTACTTCGCGATATGGTTTTCCCGAAGCGTCTACTTGGAATTTTGCGGTCAGGGAATGAATGATCGATTTGAATTTAAAATTTCTGAGCAGAGTGGGGGAAGTTACAAAGTCTGCGAATATCGGAATTTCTGATAAATCTTCTCCCAAAAAATGAAAATAGGAATGTGTTTGAGCGTCTAATGTCATTACGCCATCAGGTATGATTCCAAATTTGAGAAGTACTTTAAGAGCTGTATCACAGGCTAATAGAAATACTTTATCACGGTTTTCTTTAATAAATTCGCACTGACTTCGTAGACTGGGACCAGCAGAAACTAAAATTGCTGGTATATGGCTGTAAACCCCAAGGCATTCTTTGAATTTGAAAGTTGGAGTAGGTGATGAATGAAATTGGATTAAATTAGAAATTGAATTTCTTACCCAGATTCTTTCAAATTCAAACTTGGTGAGTAAATCACTCATCTTGGAGGAAAAAAGTTTATTTATTTTTTCTTCTAAATCTCGGTAAAACTCTGGATGTAATTGTATACTTGGCTGATTTCGATAGAACTTAATACCGGATAGCCGCTCTATGGGAAGAGATTCTATATATCCCCAGAGTAAGTGTAACAATCTTTCTCCTAAAAATAAATGTCTTCCAGGAATTTCCATTGCGGGGTGAAGAAATTTTTCCCATAAACAAGAAAGGATTTCTTCCGATGCATCTATAAAAATTAGAGTTTGATTCGGTAGAATTTTTTCATTTAAAGTTTGAATTAGATGGGGATTTCCAAGTCCGAGAACGATTACCAAATCGGTATTTCGTATTTTTGTTTCTCCAACCATTCGTAAACTAGCAGTCAGGGGAGCGATGGAACTTGTTAAATTCTTTCCATTATGAGAGACATAGTATTCTTCTTTTTGCTTCACTTGGTTTAATGTGAAGCTATCTGATCCTTCTTTTAAGCCTTGAAAATAAAGCTTTAAATACGGTTTTTTGGAAATCAGTTCTTCTAAATTTATTAGTGACATAATACTGGCTTCTTATAATGTACACCCTAGAGATTTGGTCAATCGGTTTTAAAAAGAAAAAACGACCAATTTCCATATAATCAAGAGACATCGGATAGATTTGGTCTACTTTTGCGGCAACGAAAGTGGTTAATAAATCTAATAGAATCCATGTAATTTTTTGTTTATTGGGGGGAAATATGTATTTAAAGAGCATGAATATTGTTGGATTTAAGACCTTTGCTGACGAGACAGAGGTTGTATTTGACCCAGGTTTTACTGCTGTAGTGGGTCCTAACGGTTCAGGAAAATCAAATATCGTAGACGCGCTTCGATGGGTTTTGGGGGAGAAATCTGCCAAAGGTCTAAGAGGCGATAAGATGGAAGACGTGATTTTTCATGGATCGGAAACACGTGATCCTGCCGGTTTCTCTGAAGTAGCCGTTCATCTGGATAACAGCAATAAGACGTTCGCAATTGACTTTCCCACTGTAAAAATCACACGTAGACTTTACCCTGATTTAACCAACGAATACTATATCAATAATGCAAGAGTTCTTCGTAAAGACGTAGAAAAACTTTTACTCGATACTGGAATCGGTAAAGCAAGTTATTCGATCATGGAGCAAGGTAGAGTAGAAGCAATTCTAAATGCTAAACCAGAAGATAGAAGAGCCATCTTTGATGAAGCGGCTGGAATTTCTCGTTTCAAAATGGATAGAGCTGAGACAGAAAAGAAACTTGAATACACCACTCAGAATCTTTTGCGAATATCCGATATTATGTCCTCGATGGAAAAAGAATTAGATCTGAAAAGTAAACAAGCAGAAAGAGCGAAGAATTACTTTGATCTAAAAACAAAACTCACAGAAGCAGACAAAAATATTCGCTATCTCAAATTAAAAAGCCTAAAGACTCGTTCTAAAAAAGTGGAACTAGAACTAGCCGAGATTAAGAAAAAAAATGATGATCTAATGGCTCGCATGAGTGATGATGCAAAACTTATTGAAGAGAGAGAAAAGTTTCGTTATGAAATGGAACAAAAAATTTCCGAGATAGACAAAAAACTTTTGGATTTTTTATCTCAAAAAGAAATTCAAAGAGAAAAAATCGAAAAGAATAAAAGTATCATTCATGAATTTGACCAACGAATTGATGAATTAAGAACCAACCTAGAAAGTGAAATTACACGTCTAGAAAATGCAGACTCAGAGTATAACCAGCTTTTATCTCTTAGTGAAAATCTGACGAAGATGATTCATATGACTCTTTCCAATGTAGAAAAATTTTCTGCTGATAAAAAAGAAATTGAAATTTCAATTGATGATGAATTAAAAAATATTCAAAACTACCAAGAATCTATTGGTGCAAATGACAAAAAACATAACGTACTCAGAGAAAAATTAAAAGATAGTATTCTTTCTTTAATCAATCAGATTGAAGAGAAAAAAAGAGACGCGGAAAAGTCGGAGAGTAAAAGAGAAGAGCTAAGAAGATTTTTAATTTCATCTCTGGATGATAATATCGAAAAGATCAATGAAATCCTATCTGGAAATACTAGTTCAGAGCGGATAAATGAAATTTTGCGTGAATTGAATTTAATTTCTTTTCGAGATAATCTAAAAGATTTTATCGAGATGGAAGATGTATTTCGTGATATTTTACTTGATAAAGATGGTCTTCTTGCCAAAAAAGAAAGTATTGATTCTGAAATCGAAGATTTGATTTTAGAAAATGAAAATTTTTCTAGAAAAATCAAAGACGCTAACTTAAATATTGAGACTCTTCGAAACTCTTTAGAAGAGAAAAAAGAAGAAATCGTTAAGTTAGAAAAAAGCATTCTCGAAATGGAAGGTAAAAATGCATCTGCGTTAGACGCTAGAGACAAAGAACTTAGAATCAAACAGGAAGCTGGAGAGCGAATTTCTAATTTTCAAAAGTCTATCGAAACTTTACAATCCAAGAAAGTAACATATCAGGATGAAGTGAAAGTCCTAGAAGAACAAATTGAAAAATCCTATACAGAATTTTTAGGAATGAGTAAAACACTCGAAGCAGAAAAAGAACAATTAAAAAATCTATTTTCAGAAATTCAAACCTTAAAGTCTTCGTCTCAAGCAGACCAAGAGGAGTTTAAGTCTATTATCCCCATGATGAGTGAATACGAAAGAAGAGCTTCGGCATTGCGAGTCCAGTTAGATACTTTCAACGAAGAGTTGTACAACGATTATTCAATGAGTGATGTAGAGTTAGAAGAGGAGAAATCTTCCCTTACTTTAAAACAAGAAGCAGAAGATACTCGGCTCAGAGAAATCAAATCGGAAATACAACTGCTTGGCTCTATCAATCCTTTGGCTGTAGAAGAATACAATAATGTAAAACAAATCTACGATCATCATAAATCGCAGAAAGAAGATATTGAAAAAAGTAAAAATGATATTTTGGATGTTTTGAAAAATATTAACATTGAATCAGAAAAACTTTTTACTGAAACTTTTGAACTCATCAAACAAAATTTCCAAGAAACTTTTTCTACTCTATTCAATGGTGGACGAGCGACTATCGAACTTACCGAGAAAGAAGATAAACTTAATTCTGGAATTGAAATCATCGCTGAGCCTCCAGGAAAACATGTACAGAATTTAAAACTTCTATCTGGTGGAGAAAAGTCTATGACTGTGATTGCGTTATTGTTTGCTATTTACATGGTTAAACCTTCTCCGTTTTGTTTTCTAGATGAGATTGATGCTGCACTTGATGAAGTAAATAAAATCAGATTCTGTCAGATCTTGGACAAGTTCAAAGATGTAAGCCAGTTTATCGTGATTACCCACGCGCCACCGACAATTTCTCGGGCAAATGCAATTTTTGGAGTTACTAGCTCTGAGCCTGGTGTTTCAAGAGTTATATCTCTCAAAGTGGAAGAGGCAAAACAATTTGCCAAGAAAATGCAACAAGCAGTCTAAGAATTAAAGTGAACGATAAAGTAGATTCAAATCTGGATTATTTAGAAATGGGCGGTAGGAAGTTTAGCTCTAGACTTTTTGTTGGCACGGGAAAATTTTCTTCTCCTGAAGAAATGCGTTATGCGATACAAGCCTCTGAAACAGAAATTGTAACAGTTGCTCTTAGAAGAGTCGATCTAGAAAAAGCGGATGATGATATATTAGCCGCTATCAATAGAGAGAAAGTTTTGCTTTTGCCTAATACCAGTGGAGCGCGAAATGCGATTGAAGCAGTGCGTCTTGCCAAATTAGCTCGCTCCCTCGGTGCTGGTGATTGGGTCAAATTAGAAGTAGTCCCTGATCCAATTTATTTACTTCCAGATCCAATTGAATCTTTAAAAGCAGCAATCGAGCTTGTGAAAGAAGGTTTCAAAGTGATGCCTTATGTAAATGCAGATCCAGTTTTATGTAAGCACTTAGAGGAAGCGGGATGTGTTTGCGTTATGCCACTTGGATCACCTATTGGTTCTAACTTAGGAATTAAAAATCGGGCGAATATTGAAATGATTATTGCTCAGTCTAAAGTTCCTGTAGTTATTGATGCGGGACTCGGTGAACCGTCTCATGCTGCAGAGGCGATGGAAATGGGGGCGGATGCTGTACTTGTAAATACGGCAATTGCAATTGGAAAAAATCCTTCCAAAATAGCAGAGGCATTTAAGCTTGCGACTATCGCAGGTAGACTTTCTTATTTATATAGAGGAAGACGAATTCAGGGAAATATTTCGATTAAGGCTAATGCATCTAGTCCGCTGACTGGTTTTTTGAATGAGGAAGAGCGTGTTTCTTGATTATTTTAACCAACACGATTTTTTAACTAGTGTTTCCATTGTAAAATCAAAATCCAGACAGGATGTAGAATTTTCCCTCTCCCGAGTAGTCCAAGGAAAAAAATTAGAGTTTACTGACTATTTGTCTCTAATTAGCCCTGCTGCTGATTTTTATTTAGAAGAAATGGCGATTTTGTCAAAAGAAATTACTGAAGAAAGATTTGGCAAAACAATTTTAATGTACATGCCTATGTATCTTTCTAATGAATGTAGGTCTTCTTGCTTATATTGTGGGTTCAGTTTTGAAAATAAAATTCCTCGAAAAACATTGACGTTAGACGAAATTAGATCTGAGGCGGAAATCATCTCAGCAAAAGGGATTCGTCATATTCTAATTTTAACAGGAGAAGATTATTCTAAAACTCCATTATCTTATTTGATTGAATCAGTAAAAATTTTAAAAGAGTATTTTTCTTCTGTGTCAATTGAAATATATCCTATGGATACTGATGATTATGCGCAATTAATAGATGTTGGGGTTGATGGACTTGCACTCTACCAAGAAACATATGACAAAGACACATATAAAAGATACCATTTGCGTGGTGTGAAAAAAAATATGGATTATCGTTTAAATGGACCTGATAGAGGTGGGATTGCTGGGTTTCGCAAAATTGGAATAGGGGCACTGTTAGGACTTTCTGATCCTCTTGGTGAAATGTATTTCTTGGGGTTACACTCTATTCATCTTCTAAAAAATTATTGGAAGACATCACTACAAATTTCACTTCCCAGAATGAGACCGGCTGAAGGAGATTTTCATTCAGTTATTGAGGTAAATGATCGTAATTTCCTACGATTTATCTTCGCTATTAGAATTTTTTTTAAAGATGTAGGTATTGTATTATCAACAAGGGAAAGCCAAAAGCTCAGAAATAATTTGATAGGTCTTGGAATTACCACAATGTCGGCAGAGTCGAAAACTGAGCCAGGTGGTTATAGTGGAAGTGGGGCGTTAGAACAATTTCAAACTGAGGATAAAAGAACTCTCGTGGAAGTTATGCGATATATACGAGAAAAGGGATATGATCCAGTTTTAAAAGATTTTGATTCTGCAATTGTCTAAAAAACTCTCGGATTTTTACATTCCGAGAGTATGTTGGATGAGAGAAAATTATTTTTTGGAAGAGGAATGACTTCTTTGTATACAGAGCCCAAAGTTTTCACATGAGCTTTGACTAGTTTCGTAACAAGCTATTACTTCTCTAGCTTTCTTTTTACAAGTGTTTAAACATCCGTCTTTCATTCTTTTAATTTCTGCTGCTGTAGCTGTTTTCCCTTTGTTCATTTCTTTCGTACATTCTAGAAATTTATCACAGGCAAGCTCACACTTGGGGTCAGCTGCAAAAAGGGAAGAGGAAGAAAGTAGCGTAAACACTACCAGAGAGGAAAATAAGAGTTTCATTGATTATCTCCTTGAAAGTCTTCTAGCGACACAGGGATTCGAACCCCGGACCTGCGGATTATGATTCCGATGCTCTAACCAGCTGAGCTATGTCGCCGTAAACCTTCTATAACCGTATTTTTAAATTGCCTATATTGTCAAAACAAAATAGGTAATTAGTACATCGGAAATACTATCATTCAGATTAATTTAAGAAAGTAATTTTTGATGAAAAATAAAAAAAATATCTGTGGGATTTTTAAAATTTTTTGTAATATTTTGCAATTGTTTTATAAAGATCATTGGGCACAAATGGTTTGGTTAAGTATTCGTTCATGCCTGCTTGTTCAACTTTCGCACTTGTATCTAATAATGCTGAAGCGGTTAACGCAATGATTGGAATTTGTTTTAGTTTTGTATCTTCTAATTTTCTGATTTCGGATGATGCGGTGTAACCGTCCATTTCTGGCATTTGTAAGTCCATTAGAATTATATCATATTCTTTTTGTTTTATTTTTTCTAAGCATATGACTCCATTTTCTGCGATATCTACATCTATATCCCATTTCTGAAGATATCTAGTTGCTACTTTTTGATTACTTATATTATCTTCTACGAGTAATAGCTGTAATCCTTTTAAACTTTGTTTTTCCTGACTTTGCTCTTTGGGTTTTGGTTGTGGTATTGGAACCATTGGAACTTTTAAAAACAGTGAAAATGAAAATTTTGATCCTTTGTTAATTTCACTTTCTACTTGAATTTTACTTTCCATTAGGCTTAATATTTTTTTGGTGATGGTGAGACCTAAACCTGTTCCGCCAAACTTTCGACTAATATTGATTTCACCCTGGGTAAAACTGTCAAATATAGAGTCAATTTTATCTTTAGGAATTCCAATTCCTGTATCTATAACTGAAAATTCTACTTCTACAAAGTTAGCTCTTGAATCTTTTAAAAGAATTGTAACAGTTATACTTCCTGAATCTGTGAATTTTATGGCATTACTAATTAAATTTGTTAATAGTTGCGTGATCCGCAGTGAATCGCCTAGAATAATATTTGGAATTCTGGGATCAATTTTTAAAATAAATTCTAACTGTTTTTGTTTTAGAATACTCATGAACGATTGTTTGATATTGTTTACAAGTTCAGTAAGATTAATTTCTATCTCTTCTAATTCAATTTTTCCTGATTCTATCTTTGCAATATTCAATATATCATTTAGAAATTTAACTAGATTATCGGCAGAGAATTTCATTGTTTTTAAAACTTCAACTTGTTTGTCACTTGGACTTTCTTCTAGTAGAATATTGGTCATTCCAATGATTGCACTGAGCGGAGTTCTAATTTCGTGTGTTATACTTGCAAGGAAAAACTTTTGATTCTCTGCAAGTTTTAATGCTTCTTCTTTTTCGAGTTTTAATTTTTCGATTTCTTTTAGTAAATTTTCTTCATTCATAGTATTAAAATATTTCCGGTATAGGAAAAACAATATTAAACTCTTTCATCGACAGTCCTAGTTTAAAATTAGATATGTCATTTATTTCTGCAAAAAATTTTTCATCAGAAATCCACTTGTCGATACTTGCATATCTAGACATTCCATTTCCATTAAATTTTGTGTTCATAAGTTTAGTTTTATCATCGGATCTTTGTAATAGAGAAACTGGATATAGTTTTGTACTAACTGGAAAAGATATAAATCGACTAGTAAATTCAGTTTCTAAAAACATATGGTTATCTTCAGATGTAACAGAAATTTTTGTTTTATTATTTTCTTTTATCCATTGAAAGTTTGCAAATTCTTTTGGTATAGCCCAGTTGAGTCTACCTTCTTGAATGGAAATAGCACTTGAAACATAAATTTTCGTGATTTTTTTATATAACTTTCCTCTATGCTTTGGAAATTTTGGATTTTTAAATTCAAAATCCCCTGGGATAAATAGTAATTCAAAGTAAGGACCCACATTTGAAGTTTGGTAGTTTACGAACATACATGCTCCTAAACCACCTCGAAAATCTTTTTTATCTTCTTCATTTATAAAACCTTTTTCTAATAACTTAGATTTAACTCCTAAAAAAGGAATTATGAATCCTTCGCCAGTTAGATTCCATGGTGGTGGGTAATGTTGAGTATTCGCCATTGTAATTTATTAAAAAAGGTTTAGCTTACAAAAATCTTTGGCAAAATAGGTAATGATGATGTCAGCTCCTGCGCGCTTAATTGATATTAGACTCTCAATCATTGCTTTTGTTTCATCTAACCACCCAAGTTTTGCTGCTGCTTTTATCATTGCGTATTCACCGCTTACATTGTAAGCAACAACGGGAATTGGAAAATTTTGTTTAATAGATTGAATGATATCTAAATAAGTTAGCGCTGGTTTTACCATAAGATAGTCAGCACCTTCAGCAAAATCAAGCTCAGCTTCGAGAAGTGCTTCTTTTGCATTCCGAATATCCATTTGGTATGTTTTTTTGTCTCCTGACTTTGGAGCAGAGGAAAGTGCATCACGAAATGGACCATAAAAGCAACTTGCATACTTTGCTGTATAAGACATGATGCCTACATCAATAAATCCATTTTTATCTAAAATTTCTCTCAAATAACCAACCCTTCCATCCATCATATCAGAAGGACCTAATATATCAGCTCCTGCCTCTGCTTGGGCTAATGCCATTTTGCCTAAGATGGGCAAGGTTTCATCATTTAGAATTTTTCCATCTTTTACTAAACCATCATGTCCATCTATGTTGTAAGGATCCATTGCAACATCGGTGATAATTGTAATTTCAGGAAATTCTTTTTTTAGAGATTGAATCATTTTTAGATAAAGATTATTTTTTTTATAGCTTAACGATGCATTTTTGTCTTTGAATTTTTCTTCAATTTGTGGAAATAAAATAAAGTTTTTAATATTTAACTTTAAAGCTTCTTCTACATCCTTCATAGCTAGATCAGGAGAGAAACGAAAGAAGTTGGGCATCGAATTAATTTCTGTCTTTATATTTTTCCCTTCTTGTATGAAAATAGGATGAATTAATTGAGATGGACGAAGTGTTGTTTCTGAAACCATTTCTCGAATGGCGTTTGATTTTCTATTTCTTCTTGGTCTTCTTACGATATGCATATAATACCAGTTAACCTAGTAGGGGTTGAATTTTCGATTAAAAAATTTACGTTACAATAAAAATGGTATTGAATTTACAGTATTTGGTATTATGAATCGGAATTTTAAATTGAACACTTTCTTTTTTGCGATATTACTTTTATTTTTATCTTTTGCAAATTGTAGCAATGTGGTAAGTGAAAAAACTTATTGTGAAAAAAAAGCAGAGGAATATTTTTTCTTATGTTTATTGAATATTGCAATTTCACCTAACTATTTTGGAAAGCCAGAGTGGAATACACAGGAAGTTCAAACGTATTCACAGGGATATTGTATCGCTGAATACAATCGTAAAAAAGCTTGCGCTGATATGAAAACTTATCGACCTCATAGAAAAGATTGAAAGTATTTTTAGCACTGTTTATTTTTTCTTATCCACTGCTTAGTGTGGATAGGCAGTATTTTTTGGATTATGTTTATGTGAATGCAAATACAGGGCAGTCCAGTGGTGGGCATTCCGGAATAAGACTAGGAGAACTTGTTTACCATTTTCAATTTTACCCGGATCAGATTTTTCATATTGTAAGGGAGCCTTGGAGCGAGTTTCGTTATGTTTATGGAATTCAAGAAAATCGAACAATTAAAATTCGCAAAATAAGTATTTCTAAAGAAACGTTTGATTTTCTTCTAGAGAGGATGAATGAAATATACCTCATTCAAAAAAAAGAATTAGATAATTTAGTCAAATTAGAAAATGATCTAAAAATTTTAGAATCTATATCAACTGCCGGAGATTTGATTCATTTAAAAGCAGCCGGCTATTTTAATTCTAAAAGTACAAAGAATAATGACTATAAACCTCTACTACAAAAAATACATTCTAAATTTGGTAGAAATTTTATTTTAAAAAATCTGAATCTTACTCGTAAAAAATTATACCAATTTGAATTTTATTCTTATGAGGTAGGGCAAATTCCAAATGAACAAAAAATTTATCCTAAAACGATTAAACATTTTTCTACAGAATACTTAGAGCTTATTTCGCTCATGAAATTTTATGAAGTTTTACTCGATGAATTAGAGTTAAATCCAAGTTCTTTTTTTGAATATAGTTTCGATTCGACTCTCACCTTAACAGAAATAAGATTGAGTCAACTTTCTAAATTTTCAGAGAAATTAGAAAATGAAATTCTTAATTTGTTTGAGTCAAATTCGACTAACAAAGGTTATTCGCTACTCGTAACTCTGGCAAGGTATTTGGTTATTAAAAAATCAATCGTGAATAAAACTAATTATTTTTTAGATAGTTATAGCAAAAATCATATGTTAGTAATAGGAGAGGCTATTCAAAATAAATCTTTTTTGAGAGGAGTAGAAACGCAGTCTAGAGAAAAGGTGAACGTTCTATACAATGACTTTTTTACAAAAGAAGATTTATTGGAAAAAGATTATAATAAGTTAGAAGATTTAGCAAATCGAGATATTGAAATTTTAAATGGAATAAACAAGTTAGAGCCAATTCGAATTAATTATGAGCAGATGATGCCATCGAAAGAAGGGGATGTGGTATTAGACTATGATTACTCCAAAAGTCATTTATTAAAATCGTTGTCGGCAAAAGTCCGTACAAATAAATCTGAATACGAACTAGCATTACAAAAAAAATATTCTTTTAATTTATTTAATAAGAATTGTACTACCGAATTATTTCATTCTATTAATTCTTTTTTTCATAATGGAACTATTGAATCAAAGGAAAGATTAGGTGGAGTTGTAAATGGAAATGATTTTTTAGTATTTATACCGGTTTATGCCTATTATGCGGTAGGAGAAAAATACAATACACAACTAGAAATGAATATTCCGTCTCTTCGTACTATGATTTTAGAAAAAAATTCTTCAAATGGTAGATCCTTTATAGAATCCAATACCCTGACTTCTAAGTATTATAAATTTAATAATGAAGATTCGTTGTTTATTTTTTTTACTGACGACGTAATTTGGCAAAGACCAATTTATGGAATTTTGAATCTAGCTGTAGGAGTGGGGGAGGTAATCTTTGGTATTGGTATACTTCCTATTGATAAAGGTAAACGATTTGTGAAAGGACTCCAAGGAGTGTTTTTTAGTGGACCCGAGCTTTTATTTTTTAACGTAAGAAAAGGAACATTTATTTATGAGGGCAAACCAGAATGGCTAGAAGAGGAATACAAGTAAACGTGCAAACTTTTTATTTTAAACTTAAAAAGTAGTAGTTCAAATCTTTCAATTTTATAATAAATAAAAAAGGATAACCAATGACTAAAAAAAATCTATTTTTTCTATTTGTATTTTTCTGCTTTAGTTTTATTATTTATTTTTCTTCTTCTGCGTGGTTTATCTATTTTCCCAAAGAATATCTATACAGTCTTTCTGGAAGTGCTGGATTATTTCAGTTGGTGTTATTATTTATTTCTATTAAGAAAGAGAATTCTGAAAAAATTCTATCTGTTCAGTTACCAAATAGCATTTTGTGGATAATACTTATTTGTCTGAGTTCTTTCTTATTGTTTATCGTGTTTCCTATTAGAAATTTGAGCTTAGGGGATGGGACTTTACTATTAGAACATGTAGCTTTGGAAGCTAAGATGTTTGGTTATCATTTAACTATGGATGAAATTTTTGAAGCGTTAATCCATTCTGTTTTGTTTGTCAAATTTCCAGCGTTTTTTCCTACACCTATTGCGGTATATCGTTTTGTTAGTACAGTTTGTGGTTTGTTTGCTATTAGTTTTTTAGTTTATTTTTTTAGAAAATTTAAGCATAGTATACTTGGATATATTCTAGTTCTTAGCGCTGGTGGAATGTATCTTTTTCATGGATACAGTGAGAATTATACGATTATTACCTCTGTGTTGTGGATATATATTCTTTTTAGTATACAAATGATTCAAAAGGGAGAAAAAAGAAATTTAGAAGCGTTATTGCCTATATGTTTTATTGCTTGTATATTGATTTTACTTCATTTAGTAAGCGGCTATTTACTATTTTCCCTTGTTTATCTATGTTATCATTTTTCTGATAGAGGAAAGTTTATTACGAATGCAGTTTACTGTACGTTATTTTCAGCTTTAATTTTGGCTCCGGTTTTTCTTTATTTTATATTTTTTTCGGATGTTAGATTTGATTTTACTCAAACTCATCTTACCAATCCAAAATTTTATCCATTTTCAAAAATTATTTCTACTATCCATTTTCGGGATATATTTTTTTGCATAATTGGATCTGCATTTTTACCTTTTATTATATTGCTCTATTCTTTTCTTTTTTACAAAAACCAATTCATCGAAACTTTAAAGCGAAAAGATTTACGTTTTTTAAGTTTTGTATTATTTGGTTTTTTTCTTCACGGATTCTTTCATTATCCGCAGCTTGGGTTTCCGGCAGACTGGGATTTACTCGCTTTTTTTTGGACACCTATTAGTTTTTTGAGTGTTTTTGTTTTGGAGGATTTGAATAAAACGAATGACTTGATAGAGAATGATAATAGAATTTTGTCTTTTTATCTTGTTCCTATTTTTGTATTTTCAGTTATTGTTTATATTTCAAATGCAGTTTATTTAAGTAAGCCAGATGAGCCCAAAATAGCAGAGTTAGACAATGCACTTCTTCGAATCGAAAAATTTTCCAATTCTAATGAATCTAAACTTTTAAAACAAGTTTTGCCTAAATACAAAAAGTTCTATTTAAAGGTGAGTTTCTTTTTATTTGAATCGAAAGAAAAAATTATAGAAATGAAAGATTTTGATTCAAAAAAGTCCACTGAGTTATTAAATCAAAATCAAATTTTTAGAGAAGAGCTAGATTCCAATATTGAAAGAGTCGAATCTAAATGGCAAAAAGAATTCTATTCTAGGTTAACAACTTACCATTTAGATTACTTAGAACTTTTGAAGAAAAAATGAAAGATTTTTTTTAGAATCATTTTTTAGATTTTCTTTAATGTATTTGTCCATTTCTTTTTTTACAGAATCAAAGTTAGCAGTTTTATTATAAATAGTTTGGAGATTTAGGACGAATGTTTCAAATTCTTTTTTAGAGTTTGTCTCGGAAGGAAGAAACCCAGGATTGTACAAAAACAAAATAGAATTTTCAGAAATTGGAATTGATTTTGTAATGAATTCAGTTCCTGGCATGACACCTATTATATTTGAAACTTCAGAATTCAGGTAGGTAATTTCATTCACATTATCTGTGACTAATATTGGATTTGTGTTTCCGCCGTTTGCGTAATGAATTTGTTTTAGACTAGGATCAATTAAGAGGCAAACGGCTGTTAGTGTATGAATATTTATTCTAAAATACAGTTCATCATTTAACATAGATAAAACTCTTGCAGGAACGGTTTCTTTTCTTAGAATATCTTTCAACATGGAAATAGTAAGTAATCCAATAAAACTAGATGTAACTCCATTTCCCTCAATATCACCAAAGATGATTATTGTCTTTCCTTCAATTTCTTCTGTGTAATAGAAACTTCCTGATACAAAAGAATATGCATAGAAGTCCGCATAAGTGGTGTTTGAATTTTTTTGAGGTGAAATAACTTGCTTTTGAATGGATGAAATAAACTTCATGTCTCTTTCTAAAGTTTCTTGGTAATTAAAATTATCTTTTAGGAGTTTGTAATATTCTACTCCTCGTTCCACTGCAACTTTAACTGATTCCATCGAAAATGGTTTTAAAAGAAAGTCGGAAGCTTTATTTTTTAAACTTGCTACTACGTTTTCAATATCACTTTCCCCTGTCATCATCACTACTTGTGTAAAAGGACTGATTTTTTTGATAGTGGGTAATAGGTCTAATCCGTTCTGATTTGGCATAAAAATATCCAAAAAAATTACTGGATTTAACTCATTCTGAAAATAAGGCATAGCTTTTTCAGCGGAATCAAAATACTTACAAGCGAAACCAAGGTTTTGCATGATTATTTGTAAAGCTTCACCTATTTCAAGAGAATCGTCAATTATCAATATTTCAATTTTCAAATTTTACTCCACCAAAACAAATTGAGTTAACTCTGCAGTTCTTACATTGTCGTAATACTTTTTGTCGAATATAGTTTCGCTTAAATATTCATCTGTAGTAAATAACATTTCACCGTACTTCCAAGTATACTCTTCGTTAGTCTCTAAAAAGCGTAATTTTTTTGTATGAATTAAATGACTTAAATCACGCACTGTGTATTTTTTAAATGCTTTCAGATTGGATTTGAAATGTCCTTGTTTTATTGGATCTACAAATTTAAAAGATTTTTGAAATAATACTGCATCATGAAAGTATTCAGGAATATTAAAAATACCATAACAATTCATTTTTGAAAATAGTAGAAAAATAAATTGTGTTAATTCTTTAAATATATTGAGACCTGGATATTCTTGTCCCTCAAATAAAACTTTTTTATCTTTCAATTTACCTAAATTTATATTTTGAGTTAGAAGCCAGTCTATATAAATCATTTTTCGATTTTCTTGGATTTGTTTTATAAAAAAGTCTGCAATCTTTAAACGAATGTGAACTAAAATTTCATTGGATTCAGTTTTAATGTAAATTCGATTATCTAAATCAGAAATAGGATCTGTTTCTAGTTTAAAATTAGAATATCCTCTAATTTTAATTTTATCATAAATTTTAGATTCTTCTAACATAGTATTTATTTCTTCGTTTGAGAATCTTCCGAAAATGAGTTTTTCTAAATTCAAAGATGTGCTTAGTTCAGTAGTAAAGTCCAACATATCTAAATTAGATAGTTTATCGGAGTCTTGTTTTAAATTTCGTTTATCAGTACTTTCAAAAATATTCATGTTAGACCTTTGCAAATACCTGAGCGGTATGATAATGAATTTTAACTGTATCAATAAAATCTTTTGCATATCCTCCTGCTGTCACAATTACAACTTTTGAGTTATTCTCTTTTGCAAAATTTTTTATCAATTCATCTCTCCCTATTAGACCTTTAAAACTGAGTTTGATACTACCTAACCTATCTCCTTCAAACGGATCAGCCCCTGCAAGATAGAAAATCATATCAGGTTTGATATCTTTTTTAATTTCACTTAATCCATTTTTTAATAATTCTAAATATTCTGCATCGTTTGTAAAATTTTTGAGTGGGATGTCATAATCAGAAGTTTCTTTTTTTGGGTAAAGGTCATCTTGGTGCATCGAGAAAGTATATACATTTGGATCATCTTGAAAAATTTTTGAATTTCCATTTCCTTGATGAACGTCAAGGTCAACGATTAACACCTGTTTGCCCGGATTTTTTAATAAATATTTTTTCGTTGCAACTGCTACATCATTTAGATAACAAAATCCTTCCGCATGGTCAGAAAAACTATGATGCAAACCACCGCCTAAGTTAAATACAAACTGATACGTTTGGGTAAGTTCCATAGCAAGTAATGTTCCGCCGACACCATAAAGAAAACTCTCTAAAATTCTTTCTGTTAGAGGTAATTCTGAAAATTTTGTTCTTTCTGTAAGACAAAGATTAAACAAATCATCTAAGTATTCTTTGGTATGTACTAATTCTAATTCAGAGCGAGTTACTTTGTTTGGATCATGAATTGTAATTTTACTAAAATTTTCATCTAGGCAAATTAACTCATAAATTTTAGAATATTTGTTTCCTGGGAAAATATGATCGCCCAAATATATATCATAAAAAGAAGAATAAACCA
This sequence comes from Leptospiraceae bacterium UBA2033, assembly GCA_002333425.1. Taxonomy (GTDB): domain Bacteria; phylum Spirochaetota; class Leptospiria; order Leptospirales; family Leptospiraceae; genus UBA2033. The sequence goes on along the minus strand of DDBL01000127.1, from coordinate 10,982 downwards.
ACGCAAAGTTCTTCTCTGAGTATTTTATTGTTTCTGGAAAAAATAATTTTAATAAGTTCATAATTGAAAATCGGTTACTACAAATTGAATGCTAGATATATTGTTGAAAAAATTTTCTTCCATGTATCCAAATAAATCTAATGATCCAGATCTTGCGATAGACGTTTCTAATTCAGCTGCTCTGTTCCATATGATAAATTTGATTTTACTACTTGCTCCTAATACTTGAAAACGTGCGTGTTGACCTTCTGACATCGGTTTGAAACTAATAATTTTTGCATTACGAATAGAGAGTAGTGGTTCAGGATTTTCTTGTCCGAAAGGTTGAAATATTTGTAACTCTTTAAATATTTTATCTGTTAAGTCTGTAGCGAGTAAACTCACCATACTTTTTTCTGGTGTAGATAAGGTAACTTTTTGTTGCAACCATTCTAGCGCTGCTGTTTTTAGTTTTTGTTCTAGAACTGGAATATTTTTTAATTCGATGGAAAATCCACCTGCTTCTTTATGACCACCAAAATGAATTAACAAATCAGATACCAGATTCAAAAGGTCTAAAACATTTTCATTTTCAAAAGAGCGAATACTTCCTCGACCATGCCCGTGATCGGGTGTAATAAATATAGCTGGTCTTTTGTAGGTTTCTACTAATTTGGTAGCTACAATTCCAGATACTCCTGGCTCCATATCTGGCTCATAACAAAAAATAATTTTCTCATTTGTTCTTTCTGGCTTTCGTTTAAAATATTCTTCTACTTTGAATAAATTTCTTTTGGTTCTTTCTTTTCGTTCTGTGTTTAGTTGGAGTAAGTCTTTTGCTGCTAGGTCAGCTGTTTTGTCATCTTGGGCTAACAGTAATTTGACTGCAACTTCAGTTTTTCCCATTCGTCCGGCTGCATTTAATGCAGGTCCAATTCCCCAGCCAAGATCTTTAGATGTAAGTTTGTCTGAGTTTAATTTTAGAGAATTCATCAGAAAAAAAAGTCCTTTGCGATTCTCTGGTTTCTGCTTTATTACTTTTCCTAGTGTTTCTATTCCATGTTTAACGATGATTCTATTTTCTCCTAAAAGAGGCATCATATCTGTAATGGTTCCGATAGATGATAAATCTAGAAGAGATTTTAATTTTTCTAAAAGTTCAGGATACTTAATTATATATTCATTGATATTAATTTTGCGATAAATACTCTCTACGTCAGGAAATAATGAGTCCGATTGGTTTTGATTATTTGCTTTAAAAATTTCATCCAAGTGATAAGCAAATATTAGCTTCATGGCAAGAGTGGAGGTGCAGATTTTTTTTTCAGGATAAATTGAATCTTCTCTTTTAGGATTAATTAATTTGCATTTGGGAATTTTTATAGGAATTTCATGATGATCAAGGACTATAACTTCAATACCAAGAGAGGCAAGAAAGTTTATTTCTTCATAGTTAGATGTTCCAAAATCGAGTGTGATAAGCAAATCGGGATTTTGCGCTTTGATAAAATTAACAGCACTAGGACATAGACCATAATCGTCATTAGCCGAAGAAGTTTTGATTGTTAGTTTTCCACCATTCTTTTCATGAAGTTCTCTAAAAAAAACTCCTAAGTGTGTGCTGGAAGAAATCCCATCAGTATCTCTGTCTCCAAATAGTAAAATATGGCTTTTCTTTTGAGTATGTCGTCTGATTACTTGAATGGATTCAAACATATCAGGTAATAGAAATGGGGATGGGAGATTTTTTAATTCTGGTTCAAGAAAAGAATCCCAATCTTTTCTATCAGGAAGAATTGTTTTAAGTATATGAAATTGAAAAGGACTCAAGGCTCCATAACTAGACGACTCAAGATTAGAAAATTCAATTCCGTGTAGCAATTTTTCAGACATCGTAAATAATTACATAAGACAATTGCCAGAAAATTTTGCACCAGATTCAATATTTAGAAGAGGGGTTTTTATATCGCCTACAATGGAGCCAGTTTTTCCAATATCTATTTTTTCTCTAGCTTCGACGTTTCCACGAAGAGTTCCATTAACGGCTAATGAGCTTACTGTAATATCTGCATCTACTTGACCAGTTTCATCTACGATCAAAGCACCATTGGATTCGATAGTTCCTCTCATTTGCCCTTTTAGTCTAAGAGAATTTTGGAACTTTAGAGTACCCTTGAAAATAATATCTTCACCAATAATTGTATCAACTTTTTCTTCGCTCATGTTAGAAACCTTTTTTGTGGGAGTTTGCTATTACAGACAACTATGAGAGGTGATTCGATGCAAGAAAAAAATCAGTATGCAGCAACAAGAATTGTTTCAATTTCATTTTTTGGTAGTTCTCTAGGTAATGAATCGAGAAAAGACATTGAAAAAGCTAGAGATGCGATTTTGGGGAGTTCATTCTTTTTTACTTCGTATTCAGATAATCGCTGTGGAATTTTTAGTTCGATATAAATTTTGCGAATTCCTTCTACCGCCTTAATCGCTGCTTCAATTACAGATATATCACTTGTATCTTCATCAAGCGCACGAGCAATCATAACGTATTTGTTTGCTGATGTAGTAAGGTTGTATTCCATAATATGAGGCAATAGGATTGACATTGCCTGAAAAATGTCTAGTTTTGTAAGACTCATTGTGGCTAAGGAAATGGCAAAACATAAACCTAGGGAACTAACGGATTGGCTAATTCCAGTTAGTAGGCTAGCGGCATACAACGCATTTTTTGCTGGGATGTTTTTCGGGTCGCGAATTGAGGTTATGATGTTCTTTGATACGAGTTCTATTGCTCTAAGCGATGAAGAGTTAGTAATTTCATTTGCATATTTAGAAAGAATTGTATCAATAGCAGCAGCTAATATGGATGTACCTGTCTTTGCTATATCAGAGGATGTCATATGGAGACCGATTTTCGCATCAGCTATGATTAATTCAGGAAACAAATCTGCCGTAGAAAAATACTTTCGTTCATTTTCCCTTTCGTCGAGTATCGTACAAAAAGGAGCACATTCAATTCCCATCAGTGGCATTGTTGGAATTATGATTAAGGGAAGTGGTTTACGTTTTGGTTTTTTTGTTTGGAGAACTAATTCTTCGGCGAATAAATCATTTGTAGTTAAGATAGAGACTACTTTTGCAATATTAACAGATTCAAAAGCTCCGTAAGCAATGATGCAATTAACTTGGGATTGCCTTGCAAAATGAGCTGCAGTATCTAGTTCTTTGTAAGTGCCAACATTCTCAATGTCATCATAAATGATGAGACCTTCTGTTTCCCTTTCTATACTGGATTTTAGAATATATAACTCATTTGGATTGTGCATTTCCCTTTGTGTTGTAATCAAAAGGAAACGAGATCCAATATGTTTTATGAAATGCCCTGCTTTTGCAGCACAGTCTATTTCTATGTGCAATTTGCAGGGAAAGTGAAAATTTACCCAATCTTGTAAAACTGGCATTTATATAAGTTAGTTACCAAGTAAGGAATCTGCAATTTTATCAGCAGCCTTTTCGATAATCTCAGGACTAAGATTATCATAGAAACCACTGGCAAGTTTTGATTTTATATCATTTAATTTTTCTACATCCATGCTACTTGGTAAAGATAGTGCATGAGAAGTAATGGATTTAATATCTGCTTTTAGCTTAGCTGTATCAGATATTTGTACATTATCATTTGATAGTAATTCTGAACTTTTTTTGACAGGAGCAGATTTTTTAGGCTCAAAAGCCGAACCGATATTTTTAATTTTGTCTATAAACATGTTTGCTACCTCTCTCTTATATCCTATCGGTAGAAGAGGCATTCTCTTTAGCTATTTTTTTTACGTAGTTGTTTATTAATACCACGAACTCGCCTTTGGGGTATATCTTTTCTGGGTCAAGATCTTCTGATTTATAGAGTTTTATTTCCTCATGTGATTTCGTCAGTTCACGTCCGATCAATACCTCGGTTCCAGGAAATAGTTCTTTTACTATGCCTAATGCTGTTTTTATTTTATAGACAGATTCGTAAAAAACGATCAAACCTTCTTTTCCTACATACTCTTCTAGCTCTGTCTTTTTGCGACTTGGTTTCTCAGAGAGAAAGCCTAAAAAAAAAGTAGGATTTACTTGGAATCCGCTCACGGAAAGTATACTGGAAAGCGCGCTTGATCCTGGAATGGGCACAATAGAAATCCCCATTTTTCTTGCCAATCGGACTAATCCCCCGCCTGGATCGGATATTCCGGGTGTTCCGGCATCTGATATATAGGCAAAATTTTTACCTGCCTTGATGTCTTCTATGATCCATGTGAAAGATTTTTCCTGACCGGAAAATAGGGTTTTAGAGGGTGTTTTAATCTCATAGTGCTGAAATAGTTTGTAGGAGTTCTTTGCATTTTCGCAGAGGATTAAATCAACTTCTTTAAGGATACGTACAGCTCTAAAAGTCATATCCTCTAAATTGCCAATGGGAGTCGCTACCATATACAGACTGCCGTAAGAGGGATTCATTATTTATTACAGGAAACTGCCGGACTAGCAGATAAATTGGTGGAAACGCCCTCTGGACATTCACAACCTGCTTTTGGTTTTCCGATTGAATCTAAAATTGTACAAGGATTGCACAAAGTTCCAACTGGGCAACCAGCCCTGGTTCCTACGCTACAAGCTGGGTCTGTACAGGCAGCAGGATTACAGCTACTTCCTGAAGGGCACTTACTAGGATCAGTCCCGGCACATGCTGAAACAGCCATGGATGGATTGGACGTTTGTGGTACGTTGCTAAGTACAGCTCTAAGTGTGAAGTTGTACATTTCGCATTTTTGAAAGTAAACTAAGCCAGGGGGTGGAACGCGCCATGATATTTTGCGTCGTTTTAAATTTTCTTTTGCTGTAGAATTTTCTAGGGCTAAGTGTGGGAAAGAGGGAAGGATTCCATTTTCGGTGTAAACACTTCCACCACCAGCAAGTGTTTCGGAAAGAGTCGGATTTTGTGAGGTGATAGATAAATTGTATCCGATAAACTGCTGCTCAGTATTAGTAACATAGTATTTAATGATGTATTCGGGTCTGTTTGGATTTAGATTACTGGAAATTAAATCAGCTATACCTGGACCGGATGTAGGAATTTCTTCTGTAGGAATTACGCCAACTAATTGAGGAACATTGATTGGGTTAGTAAGAAAGATTAAGGGTGCTAGTACAACGGGAGTATCCGTATTTATCCCGCAAGAAATAAATGAGAACAAGAAAAAAGGAATTTTCACCCAGAAGAAAAACTTTTTAAATTCAATATCCATAGGAGATCAGCTTTTCAAATTCATTCTAAAAGCCAAACAAAAAAACTTGTTTTTTTGTTTTCAATTCTACTAGGCATAAGACATTCATCTTATGAAAAATAATTTGAGCGTTCCTGTAATTGTTGTGCTAATTCTTGTAGTGATAGGATACTTTGCTTTTTTTTCTGGAGAGAAAAAGAAGAAAAAGGTTGAATCGAAAAAGTTGAGTTTACTTCTAGGTGGGGGTAGTGGCAGTTCGGATGGTTCCTACGAGAAGAAAAGGGGACAACGTAATAATGATGCCTCTGTATTTGACAGTGAATTTATGAAGACGGGTGTAGATTATTCCCAAGAAGAAATTGCAAATGCATCTACTCCAGGCGAAATTCCAATCAATCCACAAACTGGCAAACCATGGGAAGAAGAAGCAATGGCTCAGTTTGATGAACTTAGAAAGTTATTTGCGGATAATGACTTGATTCCTCGCAGAATGACAAGAGAAGACATGGAAAAACAAGCTCGTCTTCAAGAAAAATGGAATAAAGCCCAAAATGCAGTCAACAGTGGCGCTTTCACACGCGATGATCTAGAAACACATTTTTCGCATCAGAAAAAAGTCGTAGAAGATAGGCTACAAATTATCGAATACCTAATTGAATCACAAAAAGAAGATGGGGAAGTTGATAAAGATGGGCAATTTCAGAAAATCCTAGAAGGAACCAAAGAACAAATGAAACAATTAGAAATCCAAAGAGAAGAAATGGCAAAAAAGGCGAATTAAGAATTTTGAATTTTGAATGCGCGGCTTTTTAAACTGCCAATTTCATTCAAAATTCATAACTCAACATTCTTAATTTCTTTACCTATCTCTTGTTTCAAAATTGGTGAATACTCTAAAACAAAAAATGAAAAAAGTATATAAAATATTTTTTCCTAGGTCTGTGTAGGAGATACCTATACCGACCGGTTTGTTGTATTCAGAGCTAGAGTTAATCCAACTTACATTGCCGCTGCCACTAAATAGAAAACCGAATATTTTAAAAGAAAATGTAACTAAGTCACCGATTTGGACAGACTCATTTGTGGCTAAGAAAAAACCACCCTCGGAAATATTTAAGATTTCATTTTTAAAAGAGTTTTCTCCTAATTTCCAATCACAAGCAATTGTAATGGAGTAACGAGGGTGGAGTTTGCTCTCTAAGTATTTTTTAAGTTCTTTTTTAGTTGGATCTGTATTTCCTGAATAGTTGAAACGAAGTCCTACATTTTCACCTTGGATACGAACTACACTTGCATTTACCTTCCACTCTTTTTCAATGTCGAATGTAAGTGCATAATCATCTTCATCTGTAATGTATCCATCTACAGTTGCAAGGCAACCAGTGGGACTAATATCAAGTGTGGTTATACTTAATTTATTTCCAACGGAATCAATTAGAGTTCCTTTTAGTGGAATTTCTGTTCTCCATTTTTTTCTAAAACCTCTTGGTAGAAGAGTTAGATAAGGAGTTGAAATTTCAGAATTTAAAAAATACAAGATTAGGAAGAAGGGAATAATTGTGATAATCAGATTTAAGATTAATCTTTCTGTGTTTATGAAATCTGTTTCTACACCGTGAAATTGATAAATTAAATACAACCCGTGTATAATAAGTGCAGAGTTAAATGCGAGAAACACAAAGTAACCCCATTTCTTTACACCCAAAATACCAACACCCACTAAAAAACCCATTAGATTTAGAATGATATTGAGTTGATTGAATTTTATAAAAATAGCCATGAAGCTAGTTAGCGGCAAATCAAACTTATACGCTGTAGCAACATAACTAACTAATGGGGTAATCAAAAAATAAGTTCCAATGATTTTAATTGGAGTAGGGAGGTTACTAAAAGAGATTGGAAATATCATTTTGAGCATAGCGTAGTCAAATCCTTTTATTTATTAACTGAATCCAAAACTAGTAGAAACTAGAATAGAAGCTAATTTCTGAGATTTTATTTTTTTTGTAAATCTTAAAAAAAGAAAGCTACTTAAAAAAACAAAGATTTAATTAAGTAGCCACTTGGAAAACTATTTAGAAACGATTATATGAACAACACCAGGTTTTACTTCTTTATTCGTAAACTTAATACCAAGGTCTTCGCGTCTTTGTCTCATTCTTTCATACAAAGTGATTCCATTAAAATCAGCTTGTACTTCTAAAACGATTGAATTATTGGAGTTGGAACTTCCCTTTGGACTTACTGCATTTACACCTTTTATGTTTCGAATGGTTCCCGATATTCCCTTATCCATAAAATCGTCGTAGCTGATTCCATCCATTACAAGACGAATCATCATTCCTCTTTTCCATTTGGTTCTGATTTGGTCTAGAATTTTAGGTTTGGATGTAACTAACGCTTTATCAATCGCCTCTTGTGCACCACGCTCTGTGTCAACATGAGGAGCAGCACCGCCCGCATTGTCAGCAGCGATCAATTTCGCTGAACCAACATCTACAATCTTAAAACGAACAGTAGCTTGCATAGACATCATTCCTGAATCCATAATTGGTCCTGCATTTTTAACTACAGTTTGTCCGATAAATAGAATTTCTGCTCCCATTTGAGCCGCAACTTCTGTAGCTTTTGCCTCAGCGTTTGAGTCACCATATACACCAATCGTTTTGCCACCTTCTTTGGCTAAGATACGACGGAATTGTTCTTTGTCTAAGAATTGAAATTCAGAAAAGTTTTTTACTATAGCATTTTCAGTTGCAATAGCAGTAACTGGACTTTTCTTTTTGTCAATTTCTTCATCTACTATCATGAGGAAGTTTGGGTTTCCTGCTTGCGAAAGCATTTTGTCAATGATGCTTTGTGCAGTTCCGCGATCTACTTTCCCTTTAGCGTCGATTTCAACGAGTGCATTTTTTTTACGTGGATCTCCGATTTGTTGGTATTCCTTCACAAAACCTTCCACGGAAGTATTTGTTACCGATTCCATTAGCTGTCCTTGGTTGACATCGGTTCTTCCTTCGACTAACTCTCCAAGACCTTTTGCTACGATTTCTCTTTTTGCGTTGAGTTCAGCGTCTTCTAGATTGATTCCTGTTACGTTTGTTACGTAGATAAATCCATCTCCTTTTTTGTCGGGAGTCGAACAATAAAATAGAGTAAAGCTTAAAATTAAAGAAATGATTTTCTTCATGTATTTTCCTCAGAGTTGATTTGTAATTTATTCAGATTCACTACAGTCTACAAATCGTAAACTTTAAGGCAACATTTTATTTATATGCTATTCCACTATTTCGACAGAGATCTCAGAAGAATTCCAGTTCTTTGGGTTTGTCCCTGTGGTGATTTTTTTTATTCCACGAAGAGCATCCTCACCGGAAACTTCCGACTGGGAAAAAGGAGCACCTTCTATCTTTTTCGTTTTAAATAACTTTAATTCATCTTTACTTACGATTGCTTTGACTACATCAACTCCAAAAGGCTCACCTGCGGCAAAAGTAAAACCAGAATTTTTATCAGGAATAAGAATCATTTCCTTTGCTTTGACAAAACTATTCGGATGATCGTCGTTTGGGAAAAGGGTGATGATTTCTCCATTACTTTGTAAAAGCAGTAAATAAAGATGACCGTCTTTATTCATGGAAACTGTAAATTGGATTTCTTCATTGTTTTTATATTTTTGTTTGGATGATTTTAGAGTAACTTTGTAATCCGAATCGGGACTTTTCATAAGAGCCATATTGTGCAAAAAAAGTTTATGTTCGATAAATTCTATTAGTTCTTTGGAAAGCGTATTAACGTTCTTATCCGTTCTACTCCACTCTAATTTGGCAGTTTCTACATCGGAGAATTTGATTGTTATCTTGTTTGCATTTGTACTAATCGAAATAAATTTATTCGCAGAAACTAACTTTCCGATTTTAGGGGCACTTGCTTCATCTAAAACTCCTTGTTGTGCAAGGGTCATTTCTTTTAGAGTCGCACTGATTTTATCACGGTCAATCATTTGAATCTTAGAGCTTGCGGATAACGCTGATGTAAGCTCATCGCGGAGTACTTCGCTTTTTGCGTCTTTACTAGGCAAAATTAGGATTCGGTAGTTTTCTTTTAAGTCGTTGGACTGCGGATAAATGGTAGTAACTGCGAGTAAGAGGGTGAGAAAGATTTTTTTCATGGGTTGTCCTTTTTGATTTCTTTTTGAATTTCTAACATCATAGATTTAGAAATAAAAAATCCGACCTTTTTCTTAAGACTATGAAATAATTGCATCGGGTCGTTGATTTCTTTTTTACGGTAAGCTTTTAATATGATTCCAATAGTACCTGTCGAATTTAATTCCATTGTAGTGGCAAATCTTCTCGCTTCTTTTTCATCTAGTAATACTAAATCAGCATTCCTAGTTTTAGCAAGGGACAATGCTTCCGACTCACCATTATCTAAATCTCTTTTGAGAAGACTAACTATATTGAGATCAGTCACGGTTTGAACCTGTATCCATTTTTCTTCTATAGCGTTTTGAATTAATTCTGAACCCGGAAAACCTGAATCTAATTTTAATTCCTGTAAGACCGCATCTGGAATATGAATAATTCCAAATTGTGCTTTAAGTAAATGGAGACAATCAATTCCTGAAAGAGCAATTAAGGGAGAACTATTGCTAACTACTTGCATAGTTTAAATCTTGTAAAAGTTCATCAGACCCGTAATGTCTCGGAATATCTTTGGAGCCAAGAAGCATTGAAAATTCATACTTAGAAAGCCTTGCCAGTTCTCTTGCTTTACCAAAACTCAAAAGATTTTTTGAATAGAGGCTAAGGGCTAATAATTTCCTTAACTCTATCTCCAAATCCTCCTCTGGTAATCGTATTGCCGTTGCTATCGAATCTGGTATTTCAAGCAATAATGTTTTCATTCTCACCTCTCTAATCGTATTTTAGTTTGCATCTTTGGAATTGCAAGTCGTTTTCACTTAATGTAGTAGTGGTCACTTCGCTTACGCTGATACAATTTTTGCAGATTCAGTTACTGAGTGAAAAACCTTGCTGTTCTAAGGCTTTTTATATCGAAGTAAATGCAAAAATCACTCGCTGTTGCTAGTGACCGGCTTTTTTTCTTATACTAAAATATCGCACAACATTGATCTTCCATTAACCATTAACCATTAACAATTTAGCATTCACCATTATCCCCTCACTCTGCTAACTCAAAGTCACTTTTAATCATAGTATACGGGTCTTGTTTGTGTTTGCGCTCTGCGGCTAATTTTTCTACTGCGCGTTTTACTCTAGACGCAAGAATATTCAAGTAGAGTTTGCCGTCTTTTTCTCTCTGACCGTTTTTGATTTCGTCCGAGATGGAGTAAGTCAAAAGTCCGTGACCGAACTTGGAAGACTCGAGCGCAAACTGGACAGATTGCGCTGCGGCGATGATTCCAACACCGGAGGCATGAGAAAAACGACCGATGCTTCCTTCCCATTCACTTCCACCGGATTGACAACTATCTAGGACAATCAATTTTTTCTCCGCATGAATCGCACTCACTAGATCGACAAGCATAGTCTGTGGAAATGCTCCTGCGTCTAAGGATGATTTACCCGCATCACCGGAATACTTCGCTGGAATGAAATAATACTGATTATCCACACTCACACCATGACCTGCGAAGAATAGAATCAATACATCCCCGTTTTCCGGTTTCACTTTATTAGCCACATTCTTTAGAAGAGTTCGAATTCCATC
>DDBL01000112.1 GCA_002333425.1 Leptospiraceae bacterium UBA2033 | reverse complement strand
TATATCTCAGAGCATTTTAGTTTAGAGGAAGAAATTTTAAAAGAGTTTCGTTATCCTGATTTTGAACAGCATGTTTTACATCATAGGAAATTTGTGGAGACATTGCAACAGAAACAAGAACTTGCGGATACGAATGAATTAGCCGCACTTGGTTTGTTAAATATTTTACAAAAATGGTTATTCAACCATATACTAACAGAAGATAAGATGTATGCTGAGTATTTTAAAAGTAAATCTATTGATGTTAAATTTTTTTGTCAGGAAATTTTAATTCAAAAAAAATACAATATCACAAAAAAACAAGGAGATGTTTATAAAGAAGTTTGTAACCATAGACAAGCTGAGATAGAAGAGGTTATCAGTGATAATATGGTGAATGATATTTTGCATATTTGGAAGTCCCACAATTTGACTTTACATATTCCTATCATTGATTTGCAACATATTTGGCTTTTAAAAATGTTGATTCAATTAGACAAAGCTGTTAAGACGATGGGAGCTACTAAAAAACATGAAGTATTTAATTTAGTAATTGAAGAAGCTGTTGAATATACAATTCAACATTTTACTCTTGAAGAAAGAATTATGAAAGAGTTTCGTTACACTGAAATTTTAAATCATTTTCATCAGCATGAATCTTTTGTTAATTTTATCAAACAAAGAAAAAAAGAAAATGAAGCTGGGGATGTGATGGCTGCATTTCATTTGGCGCAAGATCTTAAAACATGGCTTCTATCGCATATCGCTCATGAAGATAAAAAAATGGCTCTTTTTCTAAAAGAACGGATGAAAGACGTAAATGAATTTATACGCAAGATACATCATAATGGAGAAATTACAGTTGAATCGGGGCAGCGAAATTTTTATAAAAAGATAACCAAAAGTTAAAAGTTATAAAATCTTCCATTCTGTGGAATATTTTTTAAATAGCTCGAAACCTTGGAGGTCAATAGCTGTTAGCCGGTAGTGTAATTCTTTTTTAAAATAGGATTCTAACATTTCGCGTGAAAATCTTTTTTCTGAAGAAATAATTTCATCTATATTATTAAGTCCAAATTCGAGAGAGTCTAGAAAAAAAGAGTCGGGAAAAACTTTTGTTTTGGGGAAAGCCCAAAGTGCAAACACAAAGGAGAGGTTTGTCTCTTGGTGCCACCATTCTGCCAGATCTGTTGTTGTAAAGATATTAGAGTCCCAAGTTGCAAGTAAGGCGTTATCTCCAAATAGTAAATGAGAATCTTTTCCTGAATTGATTTTTTGTAGAATTTCTTTTGGGTCAGTAGGAACAACTTCTATTAGTTTGCCTGTTTGTTTTTTTAACAAAGTTTGTAGTAGGGCTACACTGCTACGAGAACCGGCATCTGTGTAAATTTTTTGTGGTGGGAAAATTTCTATTTTATTCTTAAAAAATAAAATGGATCGCACTTTATCTTTTGCGCAGACTCCACATACGGTGGAATAGGAGAGAGTTGACTGGTTTCGAATACATTCTACAGAAGAGATAAGTGCGGTATCTAATTCTCCTCTTAGTAATAAGTCTTTTAGGACGGAAGGATTATCAAATACTAAGTCGTTTCCTTGTTTTTTCTCAAATCCATACGTAAGTGGTCGTGCATTTAGGTGTTTTACAATTCCTATTCTCATGTAAAACTATAAGTAAGACTGCAAATGTATTGAAAAGAAATATTTCGAGACTGTGAAAACGTATGATTTTTTCACCACCGATGAACACCGAGAGCACCGATAAAAGATACGATAGTTCTTTAATATCAGTAGTTTGGTATGTATCCATATCATTTTTTATCGTTCTTTTATCGGTGTTCATCGGTGGCGTTCTTTGAGAGTTCCCTTAACTTGACAGCACTTGTGTGTAAGGTGAGTGATTGATTTTCCTGTTCTAGTTTCTTTTTTTATTTCCAAAAAAGGTGTAAGAGATAACACTAGCAGTTATAGCCATGAACAAAAGTAGTACTCGTTTTTTTGCAAATTCCTTTGGACTTCGAATTCTCCCAAGTATCATTCTTTGTCTATCTCTTGGCTTTTTGGGTTCTCTTTTCTTTAAAAATGCCTACCAGGAAATTAAACTTATCGATGAAGGGGATGTTTCTTTTCAAGCAGCTAAATTGGTAATTGGTTTTGTTTTTATTTTGGGTTTTCTGTTGAAGAGATTTCTTTCAGGGATGCGTGTTTTGTATCTGGAATACTCTGTACTTATTCTTTTGATTCTGGAAATGATTACTTTGAACGGATATTCTTCTGGGTTATTGCAAGTAGATTATATTTTTTATACGGATATATTTCTTTTTTTTGCGGGTTTAAATTCTTTTGTCACAGGAATACTTGCAGCAAAATTAAAAAATTTTAGGCTTTGGGGATTTCTTGCGGGTGGTGCGAGTTATATTATTTATTCTCTCTTAAATCCTTCTGTAGTAATTAAGTCAGAAAATTATTTAATGCCACTTGTATTTGTGATGGCATTGGAATTAATTTTGTTTTCAATTATCACAAAATCGCATAATGCTACTCAGAAACAAACACAAAAGACTTATGCAATTAACGATATATTTTTTTATTCCTCACTTTCATTATTTGTATGTCATTCTATTTTATATTATGTAAATATCAATGAGCCAGATTCTTTTATACTTGGTACTGGTCTTGGACTTTTGATTTTTAATATTATTTTTCATTATGGTTTTTTGAGTAGCAAACTAAAATGGAAGTATCTTGTTGGGCGTGTGATTTTAATTGTTAGTCTCATACTAACCATGCATGGATCTAGATTTGAGTTAGCCAGTATGGTTTTACTTTTTTTGGATACTGCGTGTATTGCCATTTACAGACCCCACAAATATCGGCTAACAAGTATTTTGCTCTCTATTTTTGGGGGGTTAGTTTTATTTTTAATTACGTTTTATTTGAATCAATACTATTTACGATATGAGTTTAAGTATTCTCTTGTATTAGCTTTTGTGGTTTTGGTATGGACTCCTTTGCTTTTTTTACGTTCTATGAATTTGTTAAATAAGTCTCTCACAATTTTGCTAAGTTATGTTTTAGCGGCTTATTTCTTTTCGCCTCTTCCTTATGATTATAAAATGAATTTTGTAAAAACAGAAAATTTGAAGCCAATTCCTTTTTTATTTACATCGATTTCTTTGAATGAGGAGAATTTCGTATACTTTAATGTTAATCTTCCTTTTAAAAACTTAGAAACGTTGCCCAAAAAAAATGCATTTAGAAATAAAATCATCATCCTTGGTTTGGGAGAAAACTTAGAAATTACTTTAACTTATTTGTATCACCTGAATAAGAACGGTTATCCGTTTATTATTTTTCAAGATAAAAATTCCAGAGCGCTCACGAATAATTTAATCGAGTTTGAGTCGATAGAATATCCATTATTTCGCATTTATTTCCCCAAAAACTCAGTTGCAGTTTTACAGAAACAAAAAGAGAGAAATGAAATTGGTCTTGGATGGGAAATTCAACATATTGAAACTCGCCTAAAAGGTCTTGAGACTAACGAGGATATTGCGTATACTATTTCCAATTTACTTAGTTATTCAAATGGTAGTTTAAACGAAACTGCACTTTTATATAGAAATAGGTTTTATAATTCTTACAAAACCTATGCCGAATATTATTATAAAATTGGTGATTATGATAGAGCAGTACAAATGTCTAACTTAGCATTCAAGTTTCATGTAGAGGAAGATAGTCTATTGGATACAGCCTATAATTCGTTGTTACGCATTACAACTGAAAGAGATCAAATTTCAGTGATGAAAATTTTACTAACAAAAAATAAATACAAAGAGCAAATTATAAAAAGACTTTATCCAATGTTACTAACCTTAAATAAACGAGAAGAGGCATTAGAGAAAATCAACGAGTTAGTGGATTTTTATAGTAAAGATTCTGAGCGTTATGCGGAAGATCTCAAAAATTTAAAAATCGAGAAAGCAAAAATTTATCTTCAATTTTCAAATATTCGGGAAGCAGAAGAAATTATTATGACTGAGTCTAGAAAAAATACTGGGTCTGTTGTTTGGCAAAAACTTTTAGCAGATTTAATTTCTCTCAAAGAAAGTAATTTTAGAATTTATAATAATCCAGTAGTAAATCGAAATACTATTCCAAGGAGTACGGAATGATACTTACAACCTATTTAGGTATATTTTTAGCATTTTTATCCGTGATAATTGCGATTCTTTTAGAAGGAGCACATATTGGCGCCTTCTTTAAGTTATCCGCTATCATTTTAATTTTGGGCGGAACACTTGGAGCAACTATTGCAAGTTTTTCTGTTACTCAGATCAAAGCGATGATTTCAATTCTTGAAAAAATTATAAATCAAAAGAAAGAATTGGATTTTATGGAACTATTTGTTAAACTTCTAGAAAAAACTAGGCGAGATGGTCTATTGTCTTTAGAAGATGAAATCGAAGAAATTGACAACGAACTTGCGCAAAAGGGACTTCGTTTAATCGTAGATGGAACCGATCCCTCTACTGTAGAAGAAATTTTATTTGAATGGTCTGATCAAAAACAAGAAGTAGAAATTAATTCTTCTAAGATCATAGAGACAGCAGGTGGTTTTTGCCCAACGATTGGAATTATTGGAACTGTAATGGGGCTTGTGCATGTACTAGAAAATTTAGGTGCAGGTACTGCTGCCTTAGGCGAAGGGATTGCAACTGCTTTTATTGCTACTTTTTATGGAATTGGTTTTGCTAACTTGTTCTTTTTGCCGATTGCAAATAAAGTAAAAGCATATTCTCGAACAGAGCATGAGCGCAGACAGGCTGTTATCCGCGGACTTCTTTCCATTCAAGCAGGTGATAATAAAAGAATTATGCTCGAGAGAATGTCTCCTTTTATGGAATAAATTTTTAAATGAAGGACTTAGGTTTTACTGTTCTAGAAACTTTATATGATGGAGTCAAAAAAAGTATCTATAGAGCTGAGGATAATGACAAACAAATAGTAATTTTAAAAGTCTTAAAAATAGAATACCCTTCGGAAGCAGATTTAATTAAATTTCAAAAAGAATACAAAATTCTAGAAAAATTTAAAGGTGTAAAGGGAGTTGCGGAAGTTTTAGGAATAAAAAAGTATAAAAATGGACTTATTATGATATTCAAAGATTCGAAAGGAGAAAGCCTCGAGTCTAACATTCAAAAAAAAATACCTCTATACACTTTCTATAAAATTGCTAAGTCAACCATTTCTGCTTTAGAAAAAATCCATGAACGAAAAATTATTCATAAAGATCTAAAACCTTCCAATATTCTTTACAATCCGTCTAGTGGTGATATTGAAATCATTGATTTTGCTTCTAGTGTTGAAATAGAGTCTGAGTTTGCTCATTTAGAATTGAAGGGGAATATGGAGGGTAACCTCTCTTACATTTCTCCCGAACAGACCGGTCGTGTAAATCGTTTGATTGATTATAGATCCGATTATTATTCACTGGGAGCTACTTTTTATCATCTTCTTACCGGAAAACCACCATTTACCGCTACTGATCCGATGGATATGGTCTATAGTCACGTCGCAAAAGAGCCATTATCTCCTAGTGAAATAAATTCCAGTATCCCTAAAGAGTTGTCCCTGATTATTTTGAAGTTACTTGCTAAAAATCCAGATTGGAGATATCAAAGTTCTTACGGTATTTTGTATGATTTAGAATTGATTAGTTCTGATAAATATGAACGAGAAAATTTTTTTCCAGGTAGCCAAGACTCTTCACTTAAATTTCATCTTCCTGAGAAACTTTATGGAAGAAAAAATGAAATCAAAACTCTGGTGGATACTTTTTATTATATGTATAAAAATGGGAGACCTGAATCATTCGTAGTAACCGGCGATGCTGGAATTGGAAAATCAGCTCTCGTAAAAGAATTATATAAACCAATTTCTCTTGCCAATGGGTATTTTATTTTTGGTGGATATGACCAGTATGCAAAAAATCTTCCTTTTAGTGGATTTATACGGGCATTTTCTATTTTAATTCAGATTTTATTGACTGAACCTTCTGAAGAAATTCAGAATTGGCGTATTAGAATTCAATCTGCTCTAGGAAATAATGCTAAGGTTATAACAGATGTTATCCCCGAATTAGAATTGATTATTGGTAAACAAGCAGTAGTTCCTTCTTTAGATCCAATTGAAAATTCAAATCGTTTTTATCTTATTTTTCAAAATTTTATTCGTGTATTTTGTAATCTTAATCATCCGCTTGTTTTATTTTTGGATGATATGCAATGGGCGGATTTAGCATCTTTACAACTAATTAGAAACTTGATGTCAGATAGTTCTCTAAAATATATTTTTATAGTATTAGCATTTAGAACAACTGGGGATATTCAAAGTAATCCTTTTGCTGAGATGTTAGAATTTCTAAAAAAAGAAAAAACCTATCCAAATACACTTCGTTTGAAAGAGCTAATTGTCCAAGACATAGAACAACTACTGATAGATTGTTTTCATTCTACTCCAGATGAAGTGAAAGACTTAGCGGACTTAGTTTTTTTAAAAACTGTCGGAAATCCTTTTTTTATTAGTGAATTACTTAAAGAACTTACTCGTGAAAATAAAATTTATCCAGATCACAAAAATGGAAAATGGAAATGGAATATTGAAGAAATTAGAAACACTAAGATTTCTGAAAATATAATAGATCTTTTAATTAGTAAGATTCAGAAACTTTCTATCAGTTCACAACAAACTATAAAATATGCTGCTTGTATAGGTTTAAAGTTTGACTTGTGGACACTCAGTGTTATCCGAAACCAATCATATCTTGAAACGATAGAAGAATTAAAGGATTTAATATCTCAAGACTTTCTTTTTTTATCTGATATTTCCTTAAAAAAATTAAATTCAATTTCGAATCTAAATTTTACAACTGAAGAAGCAAAACAAATTAATTATCAGTTTCAGCATGATAGAATTCAAAATGCTGTTTATGAATTAATCCAAGAGGATGAAAGAAAAGAAATTCAAATTATAATTGGCAGACTTCACTTAGCTCTCAATTTTTCTGAGGAAAATATTTTTGAAATAGTAGATCACTTAAATGCGGGCATAGACAAAATTGTAGATTTGACAGAAAAGAAAAGATTAATAGAACTAAATCTGCAAGCAGCAATGAAGTCAAAGTTATCCACTGCCTATGAGTTAGCTTTGAAGTATTTGAATCAAGCGTTTAATTTGCTTTCCTTTTTTCAAGAACCATGGAAAGAAATTTATCCATTGACTATTCAGGTTTATCGGGGGTTAACAGAGTTATACTACGTAAATGGTCAATTTGACAAACTCGAGAAGTGTGTTGCAGAAATCTTATATAGAACAGATGATATAATTGAGATTGGACATGCCTATAAAGCATTAATTAATTATTATACTACGATTGCAGATTATGCAAATGCTGTTGACTGTGGTCGAGAGGCTTTGGAGTTTTTTAATATCAACCTTCCAGAGGATAATTATGAATTGAGCAATCAAATTGAGTTGAAGAATATAAATAAATACTTTAGAGGTCACTTTTCGCAAAGTCTTTTAGATGCTCCCGAAATGAAAGATGAGTCTCAAAAATTAGCCCTAGCAATTTTATGTACTTTAATGCCACCGGCTTATCTGTATAATCCTAAGTTTTGGATTTTTATTGTATTAAAATCAGTTTCTCTTTGTTTACGTTATGGAACATCAGAACAAATTTTTGGTTTTTCGTGTTATGGAATTATTTTAGGATCATTTTTTAATAATTATAAAATGGGTCATGAGTTTGGACTTCTTGCATTGAAAATTGCTGAAAAGTTTGAGAATAAAGCAGAAATCACAAAAGCAGCCAATGTAATGGCTAATTATACTTTGCCTTTCCGAGAACATTTAAAACACGCAAGTGAGGTGAATAAAAAATGTTTCGAGGCAGGTAGGCAGTCTGGTGAATTCCAACATATGAGTTATAGTTTTATTTTTAATGTTTTGAATTCATTTTATTTAGGTAATAATCTTTCAATTATTTTAAATGAAATAATTCCCAAACATATGCATTTGTGTAAACAAGCAAAAAGTAGTTTGGGGATAGATACTATTAATTCTCTAAGGATTGTTATTTTAGGAATGACAACTAGTGCAGAAGATAGAATGGAATTGGAAGTAATTCAAGATTATGAAAAAAAATTTTTGAATGATTGGAAAAGTAATAACAATTTATTTACAGTTTTTATTTATAAAATTTTAAAAATAACAAACTATTTTATTCAAGAAAATTATTTAGCTGCTTACGAGTTTATTGGTAAGGCTAAAAAATATTTAGACAATGCAGTTGGTTTATATGCTGTTTCTGAACTTAATTTTTATGAATCACTAGTTTTATGCGCATTATCCTCACGAGTTGAATTAAATCAAAAAGAAGAATATATTAAACATGTTAAGTTGAATCAAAAACAAATGAAAGAGTGGACAAACTCTTGCCCAGAAAATTTTAAACACAAATACCTTTTGGTTGAAGCGGAATTGGCTAGAGTGCAAGGTAAATTTTGGAAAGCAAGTAAACTCTATGATGAGGCAATTGAAGACGCACGAAAAAATGAATTTTTACAAAATGAGGCAATTGCAAATGAACTATGTTCTAATTTATTTTCTGAAATTGGGAAAACTAAGATTATGCGCAGTTATCTTTTGGAGGCTTATTATCTCTACAATAGGTGGGGGGCTGTTGCAAAATTAAATCTGCTTCAAAATAAATATGTAGATTTTTTTCCAAAAGGAAATCGAAGAAAATCTTCAAGTGATTTAGGAGAGTTAGTTTCTGATTCAAACGAGAATGTAGCAAAGTTACTTGATTTAAATACAGTAATTAAAGCATCACAGGCACTTGCAGAAGAAATAGTTCTAGAAAAACTTTTAAAAAAAATCATGCGTATTTTATTTGAAAATGCTGGTGCAGAAAGAGGACTATTTATCAAAATTCAAAATAATGAGTTTTTAGTGTTAGCGAAGGGTGAGTCGCAAACAGAAGAAATTGAAGTGTTAAGTTCAGATGCTCCAATTGAACAAATGGTTTTACATCCCGAGACTGCACCTGCTTCTATCATTAATTATGTTGCACGTATAAAAAAGTATATTGTAATAGGTGATGCAAATAAGGAAGAGTTATTTATAAATGATCAGTATTTAAGAAATAAAAAACCAAAGTCTATTCTGTGTTATCCCGTAATGCGGCAGGATAATTTAATAGGTTTGATTTATTTAGAAAACAATTATACCACAGATGCTTTTACTAAAGAAAGATTAGAAGTTTTAAATATCTTATCTACTCAGATTGCTATTTCCGTGGAGAATTCAGAATTGTATGCCAATCTAGAAGCGAAAGTGGAAGAGAGAACTGCTAATTTGAATTTAGCATTACAACAAGTTAAAGTATTAAAAGAAAAACAAGATGGAGATTATTTTTTAACTTCTCTATTAATTCATCCTTTAGGTAAAAATAATATTCAAAATGACCTTGTCAGAGTTGATTTTTTTATCGAACAAAAGAAGAAATTTATTTTCAAAAATAAGGAAGTTGAGATTGGCGGGGATATTTGTACTGCGGATCGAATTTTTCTGAATCAACGTTCTTACGTAGTCGTTTTGAATGCAGATGCAATGGGAAAGTCAATTCAAGGAGCTGGCGGAATATTGGTGTTAGGCTCTGTTTTTAAATCACTCTTACAAAGAACTCATTCTGGATCATTGGATAATAACATTTATCCTGAAAAGTGGATTAAAAATAGTTTTTTGGAAATGCAGAGAATTTTTGAAAGTTTTGATGGCTATATGTTGATCTCACTTGTGCTTGGGCTTTTAGATGAAGAAAGAGGAATTTTGTATTATATAAATGTAGAACATCCTAGGATCGTTATTTACAGAAATCAAAAAGCTAACTTTATAGAAAAGGAAAATACAAATTTTAGAAAAATGGGAATACAAGGAATTAATTCACCTATCTATATTTCTTTGTTCCAAATGAAACAAGGAGATATACTAATTTTTGGATCAGATGGTCGCGATGATCTTATCATTGGCACAGATCAATACAATCAGGAAATTTTGAATTTTGAAGAAGAATTATTTTTAGATTCAGTAGAAAAAGGTAAAGGCAATTTAACTGAAATTTATAATTCGATTTTAGAGAAAGGTCGTTTAACGGATGATTTGTCTTTGATTCGACTAAGTTATAAAGAGTTTGAAAATAAGTCACCGCTCGAGATAGAAGATGAAAGTCAAAAATATAGCGAGAAATTAGAGTTATTAGAAACAGAGATTCAATTTAATAAAAAAAATAAATCATATTCTAAGTTAATAGAAAATTATGAGTCATACATTGATTTAAAACCTATTGAAACTAAACGTATTTTAGAATTATCAGTTTTATTGTTTAGAATTAAAAATTACGAAAAGTTTAATTTATATGGAGAATTGATTAAGCTTCGTTATCCTCAAAATAGTCAAAATTTACTTCGTCTTATAATTTCCTATATTCGACTCAAAAATTCTCAGCGCGCAAGTAGTTTATTAAATGAAATTTTATTTGCAAATCCAGAAAATAAAAAAGCAAAAGCTCTAGAACAAATTCTTTCTGATTTTATTATTAGAATACTATAATTTCTTTTTTTCTTGCTTGTTAATGTATTATTAATATAGTGAGGATAAAGAGGGATATATGAAGATACATGCATTAGCCGCTAACAACAAACAAGAGGAACTAATCAATTTTGATTATGAGACAAATTCTAATTTGCCACACGATTGTATTGTAAAAGTCCAAACTTGTGGAATTTGTCATAGTGACATTCACATGATTGACAACGATTGGAGAATTTCTAAGTATCCACTTGTGCCGGGGCATGAAGTGGTTGGAATAGTGGAAGAGGTTGGTGGTCTTGTTAATCACTTAAAGGTTGGGGATCGGGTTGGAATTGGTTGGCAGTCAGAGGCTTGTTTAGAATGTAGGGATTGTCTTCGTGGAAATGAAAATTTGTGTAATTCTAGTAAGGCTACTATTGTGGGAAGGCATGGTGGTTTTGGTAGCCACGTACAAGTAGATAGTAGATTTTGTTTTAAAATTCCTGACTCGTTAGAATCTGCCATTGCTTCTCCTCTTTTATGTGCCGGCATAACCGTATACTCCGCTCTTCGTTATGCAGGTATGTCTTCTGGACAAAATATTGGAATCATTGGTATTGGTGGGCTTGGACACCTAGCAGTTCAATTTGCGGCAAAACTAGGTAACCGCGTGACTGTATTTACTACAAGTCCGGATAAAGAAGAGTTTGCGCGATCCAATGGAGCAACAGAGGTAATCATCGGAACGCCACCCAGAAAGATAAAAGATAAGCTAAACATTATATTAAACACTACGCACAATGATTTGGATTGGGTCAGGTTTTTAAGTCTTCTTGATTCCGATGGAACTCTTAGTTTTGTAGGAGTTCCGCCAAGTAATTTATCAAACATTCATGTAAATATGTTACTCAATAAACGTCTACGGATTATGGGTAGTCCGATAGGCGGCAGAGCCATGATAAACGAAATGTTAGAAATTGCCGCATTACAAGGGATAACTCCTGTGATTGAAAAATTTCCTGCTACAAAAGTAAATGAAGCGATTGCGAAAGTGCGCGCTAATCAAGTAAGATATCGAGCGGTATTAGAATTTTAGGTTAACGGGAATTCGACATAAGGATTTTATATTATTTGAGATCCCCGATATAGCTCGGCTGTTGGTGAGTGTTAAGCGATGGGGGGAAATTTCGGGGATGACTACTAACAATATTTTTTATATCGAATTCAGGTTAATTTAATAAATTTGTATTATCTTTTAGTTTTACGCCGGATATTTTTTTATAAATAGATTCTTCAACTAAATACAAAATTTTTTTAACGGCTAATGGGTAATCGAGTCCACCTTTGCGAATATTAGAAATACAATTTCGTCTTTCATCTGTTGTGCCGGGTTTTGTTTTGTAAGTCAGGTAAACTCCAAGGCTATCGGGAGAACTTAAACCGGGTCTCTCACCTATGAATACAATACAAATATCTGTTTTTTGTAAAAAGGAAATTTCATCACCAATGGCAACTCTTCCATTTTTTACTAGAGAGACCGGAGCGATGCTAAATTTCTTTTTTAATTCGGGGAGTAACATTTGAAAAAGAGGAATAATGTTGTTATCCAACGCAGAGCTAGAGAGTCCATCAACTACCACGAGCGAAATAGAAATAGATGTTTGTTTTACTTTTTGATTTTGCTGTTTAGTTTTGAATTTTGCATTACAGTTTTCTGATAAGATTCTACCAAGATCGGGTCTGGTTAAATAGATCTCTCTATTTCTACAGGCACTTTCTAATTCTAAGTTTATTATTTTTTCTTTTTCTAACCATTTTTTGATTGGTTGAAAATTGATTTCTGTCAAAACTGCGTCTTTTGCTTTTGCATGAGCCATTTGAAATTCTAAAAATTCTTTTGTAGGAATTCCAACACCGCTTCTACCAAGTCCAATCCGTGCAGATGTAAATTGTTTTAGTTTAAACCATGGGTCGAAATTTTTTGTGCGCTTCAAGTTAGAATTTTTTTGTTTCATACAGCAATATTCTTCGCTGTTATTTTGGAGGGCAAGGATTTAAAAAGAGGATGACAGATTCAATGTCCTATTTTTTTATAAAATAAAGAATTAAAAAAGCCACCTAAGAACAGAATTAAGTAGCGATGCAAAAACTAGCAAATACCTACCGTCATTCTTTTGTGGAGAAGGATATTTTATGGTTATTTCCAAAAACAAAGTAGTTGCAATCGACTATACATTAAAAAATACAGAAGGAGAAATTATTGATTCTTCTGAAGGACAAGAGCCTCTAGTTTACATCCAAGGAATTGGAAATCTAATTCCTGGACTCGAAGAATTTTTAGAAGGCAAAACCGTTGGGGACTCTTTCAATGCAGTGATTCCACCAGAAAAAGGATACGGACATTTTGATGAAAACTTAGTGCAGCTAATACCTAGTAA
Organism: Leptospiraceae bacterium UBA2033; assembly: GCA_002333425.1. Lineage (GTDB taxonomy): Bacteria > Spirochaetota > Leptospiria > Leptospirales > Leptospiraceae > UBA2033. The sequence goes on along the minus strand of DDBL01000112.1, from coordinate 19,328 downwards.
ACACTTTGCTCAAATTCCAAATCTAGAAGTTGGAATGCAGCTACAGGCAAATATGGGCGGTGAAGTGCGCGTAGTCACCGTTACTTCCATAGAAGAAAATGAAGTGCAAATAGATGCAAATCATCCACTGAGTGGCGAAACTTTAAACTTTGATGTGACTGTAAAAAGTATTCGTGAAGCAAGTGAAGAAGAACTTTCTCATGGTCACGTTCACGGAGAAGGTGGACACCACCACTAGAATTCAGTTAATAACTTCATTGCTGTCTTGGATTTAGGAATCATCTTTTCATCCAAGATCTGCATATTTAAAAGCCAGTCTTCAAATTCAGGAGCTGGCTTGAGTCCCAATACTTGTCTCGCGTATAACGCATCGTGAAAAGAAGTGCTCTGGTAGTTTAGCATAATGTCATCAGCTCCGGGAATTCCCATGATAAATGTACATCCAGCGACACTCAGTAAAGTCAGTAGTGTATCCATATCATCTTGGTCTGCCTCTGCATGATTGGTATAACATATATCACAACCCATAGGAAGTCCCAAAATTTTTCCAGAAAAATGATCTTCTAGACCAGCGCGTATTATCTGTTTGCCGTTGTAGAGATATTCTGGACCGATAAATCCGACTACCGTGTTTACTAAAAGTGGGTTAAACTCCCTTGCTACTGCGTAAGCTCTAACTTCACAAGTCTGCTGGTCAATCGCAAAATTGGCATTAGCCGAAAGAGAGCTTCCTTGACCTGTTTCAAAATACATTAGATTTTCTCCCATTGTTCCTCTCTTTAAAGAAAGTCCTGCCGCGTAGGCTTCTCTGAGGATACTTAGGTTTACCCCGAAGCTGGAATTTGTTTTTTCGGTTCCCCCGATGGACTGAAATACTAAATCTACAGGTGCTTTTTTGTTAATTGCTTCGATGGTATTTGTAACATGGGTTAGAATGCAAGTCTGTGTTGGAATTTGGTATTTTTCTCGAATGGAATCTAATATTTTCAAAAGTTCTATCACATTATAGACGTTATCCGTTGCAGGGTTAATGCCGATCACTGCATCTCCGTTTCCATACAACAACCCATCAATAAAACTTGCCAGAATTCCTTTTGCGTCATCAGTTGGATGATTTGGTTGGAGCCTCGTGGAAAGTCTATTGGGAAGTCCGATTGTATTTCTAAATTTTGTAGTCACCTGGCATTTTTTTGCAACTAGAATCAAATCCTGATTGCGCATAATCTTAGAAACCGCCGAAACCATCTCAGGGGTAATTCCTTTTTGTATAGATGTTAATTCTTTTTTACCCGTATTTTCAGAAAGCAAATAATCTCTAAACTCACCCACGCTTAAATTTGCAATTGGATGAAATGCATTTTTATCGTGGCTATCTAGGATTAGCCTTGTGACTTCATCTTTTTCGTAAGGAATTAATTCTTCTTCCAAAAAACGTTTTAAGGGAATTTCGGAGAGTTTAATTTGCGCCGCTACTCTTTCTTCTTGTGTATTAGCGGCGATTCCTGCAAGTACGTCGCCGGATCGAAGAGGTGTTGCTTTTGCCATTAGGGTTTTTAGATTTTTAAATTGATAAGTTTTTTTTCCGACTTTTGTTTTATACATGAGCTTTTCCTCTCAGGTAAAAATAAAAGTAGAGATAAGTCAGACCTAATAGCAAAATATAAATAAGCCCTAATTCTAAGTTGAATATAAAAAGGGAAATAAGAGATATTACTGCGATAACGAGTGCGACAAATGGTGTAAGTGGATAGATTGGAACCTTGAAAGATCCTTTGATATGCGAATGATTTTTTCTTAAACTAAAGAGTGCGAACATCGAAATAATATAAAGAGTGAGTGCACCAAAACAAGCGATTGTGATAATTTCAGAAGTTTTTCCTGTTAAAAGTGCAATGATTCCAATGGCTGTATTGGCTAATAAGGCGTTTGCCGGTGTGTGGAATTTTTCGTTGATAATGCCAAGTTTTTTAGGAGCATATCCCACTCTTGCGAATTCATAGGTTGCCCTACCGGATGCAAGTATGATTCCATGAAAAGAAGCGACTAATCCAAATAAGCCGATTGTGATTAACATATGATATAAGGCAGAATCTTTTCCGACTAAAAAAGAAAGTGCGAGTGGTAAGGGAGAGTCTGACATTTCACTTGAGCCTCGCGGATAAACAATACTTTCCCATCCGTTTACCCCGATTGAAGAAATAAAAGTTAGAATACAAAGTATACACAAGGTTAACAATGCGAAGCCGAAACCGATTAAAATATTCTTTTGTGGATTGATTACTTCTTCTGCTACGTTTGCAACTCCTTCGATTGCTAAAAAAAACCAAATCGCAAATGGAATTGATGCGAAAATTCCTGCAATTCCATTGGGCAGAGGATTTTTTTCTAGATTGGAATACTGAAAATGTGGGAGTGTAATTCCTGCAAATACGAGTAATTCTGCTACGGCAAGTATGGTTACAAATAATTCAAACGAAGCTGCAGTTTTTACTCCGTAAATATTTAAAGAGGTAAATAGTAAGTATGCGCAAATAGCAATGACCAAAACTGGAACTGAAGGAATAAAAATATGGAAATAAGCACCAATAGCCGCAGCAATCGCAGGAGGGGCAAATACGAATTCAATGATCTGGGCAACACCTGCTATATAACCTAAATGATGGTTTAGGGTTAAATTTGCATAATCAAATGCACCTCCGGCTTTGGGAATTGCGCAAGCTAACTCGGTGTAGCTAAAGGTAAATGTTATGTACATGAGCATGATAAAAAAAGTTGCGATTGCAAATCCTAAAGTTCCACCTTTGGGTAAACCTAAATTCCATCCAAAATACATTCCTGAAATTACATAACCAACGCCAAGTCCCCAAAGTAAAAATGGTACCAGATTTCGTTCTAATTTGCTCATATGCCCTCAGTTCTCTATTCAATAAATTTATAGTTCTATTTTTACAAACAGAAAAAGAGTTTTCTTTTCTATTTATGGCATTATACTAAAAAATCATAGGAGAGTATATGAAGAAGAAAATGATTATTATTTTTTTAGTCACAGCTGGTTTTATTTCTATTCCTGCGCAGGATAAAAATAATGAACTACTGACGATTGCTACATTTGTAGTAGGAGATGTGGTATCAAACAGAGCCGGAAAAATTTTGAAAGTTACGAAGAATTTTATTTTTTTAACCGGAGATGAAGTTATCACCAAAAAAGGGACTGTCGATATTCAAGTTGGACCTGGTTCGATTATCCGAGTGGCAAATAATACCACAATTAAGATTGCTCGTATTTTAGAGGCAAATCAAAAGCAGAATGTGAATATTGGTTTGACCAAAGGAAAAGTATTTTCCAAAGTCTCTCCCAAAATGCCGCCTGGTTCTACTTTTGAAATTTCGTCACCTACCATTACTGCTGGTGTTCGAGGAACTGAGTTTTTAGTGAGCGAAGAGACTGGGGAAGACTCGCAAGAGAAGAGCACTGAGATTCCTGAAGGAGTTTTTGTGAAAGAAGGAGAGGTTGCCGTTAAGGTAACTGCCAATGATTCTGTCAAAGATTTCACTGTGAAAACAGGCGAGGAAGTAGTTGTCACCACCAAAGGAATTTTGAAACAGATTTTGGAAGACCATGTAAAAGAGAAAATGAGAATTCTAGATACTTTGCAAGTAATGAAAGAAAGTAGTTACAAATCAATGAAGGAATTAAAAGAGAAAAACCAAGACCTCCTGAATAACAGACCAACTAAGATCAAATAATCTGAGCATAAAAAAACCCCTGATTTCTCAGGGGTTTTAGTTGTAGAGTTAATTTCTAAAGTTAGTTTTGTGGAGCATTGAAGAAGTCACTTGCACTACATCCAGGCTGACCAACATCAGTGATGTTTTTAGTAGCTTTGTCAAAACAGAATATTTGCCACCATCTACCCACTTGCGCTGGACCTGAATTGTAAGTTCTAACTAATCCAGAAGCTTTGTAAACTTTCACAGTTGAGCCAGATACAGACATAGAGGCATCATTTGACCAGTTATATAAGCTATAACCTAACCTTGTAACGATTGGGGATGTCCAAACAGTACCTTTAAGAGTAGTTGTTTCAGGACCGAAACCAGTAACTACGTCAACATCGAGAGTTAAATCCCCACCTAATCTAGATTTTTGATTCCAAACTACTTGGCATTTTTTTCCACCGTCTAGACAAGCAGAGTTGCCGTATTCAAGATGTGAGTCTACGTCCTTAGGAGTCGCATTCCAAGAAAGAACAATTCTAACTTCATCCGCTCCAAGGCTAGGCGAAACTAGAATATTCTGGTTGGATGAGTTTGCTCCAGCCGATATAACAGTTTCATAAGTTGTAAGGAATCCTGTTCCAGAAACCTCTACAGTATAGTTGCCAGCAGGAACGTTTGGTATTACATAACTTCCGTCTGCGGCAGATGTAACTGCACCGATTGTTTGGTTGTTTGCATCTAACGCATAAGGACCGTTTGTAGCATTAATTCCGGGACGAATTCTAACTGTTAATCCAGCCGTGATTGCTTGGTTTGTGAATGCATTTAGTAGTCTTCCTGAGATAGAAGCAGGAGTTTGTGTTCCTGGAATCATGGTTACAATGTCAAAGTTTGTAGTTGCACTTGGCTGAATAGTTACAATACCTTCTACTGGAACGTAACCAGCAGATGCGAACTTAACTTTCCAAGTTCCTGGGTTAATCGAGAAGATTGAGTAGTTAGGAACATTAGTAAACGCAGAGGTTCCTGAACTCAAACTTGCGGGAGCAACTGGGGAGGTTGGTCTTGTTCCAGTGTTTGGATTTACAATTTCTAAGGTGTAAGTTCCTGTAAATGGAGCACCGCCAGCGATCACGATTCTACCAGAAAGATTTCCTCTCGGTCCATCTAATACGATTTGAGCATTTGCTACAGTAGCTGAACCCGTACTTGGAACTGTAACTTGTCTATATTCGGTCACATAGCCAGGTCTTTCAATACGAATAATATAGTTACCTGGATCAACGTTATTGATTGTATATTGCCCGCTTGCATTAGTAGTTACAGATGCTACTTCAATGTCAGATGCCGTTAATCTAGAGCCGGAAAGAACATCAGGATCCCTTCTAACTGTTCCAAATGTGATGGTGTTTGGATCGCTATCTGTATCTCTTCCTAATGTGACAGTTGCTCCATTGATCGCAGCAGTGGAGATTGCATCAGTTATTGTTCCAGTAATTTGACGACGTGGTAGATGAGGAACATTACTAACAACAGTTAGAGTTCCACCTAAACCTACAGTTCCACTGTTTACAATGGCACCAGTGGAAGAAGGTGTCATGTGTTTGAGTGGGTCAGTTACAATTATATTATACGAACCACCTCTAAACTGATAACCAGCTCCGGGACAAGCTGCTCCTGAACAAACAGAAGAGTTGATGTCATTAGCAACTACTCCTGTAGCTGCACTTAATAATGGAGACGAAGCGTATTGGCTAATGGAATAAGCCACACGTAGGCTATCGGCAGCATCATTACACGCTTGTCCAGTTAGAGATGTCTGACCTGGATATACACTTCCAACAAGGGCGCTATTTGCACACAAGGTTGAAAGAGCAGGTAATGTAACGACTTTAGAATTTCCATCAAACGCATAGGAACCAGTCGCAGATGTGGTGGTGATATGAGCGACAGGATTTCCCGAATTGTTTGAGTTACCTAACATGATCGCGAAAAGCCCCGGAACTCCGGTTTGCGTTGTAAATCCTGGTACGGCTGCACCATAGGAATTTCTAGTAGTACCATCTACAAGTGAATCAAGGACTACACTCTGACCTTGAATTTGGGCTCTGTGAGTAGAAGGAGTTAAGATAACTGGATCAGCATTTACATCTTGTCCATTTAGAGTGATTGTGTTGCTAGCGGAGTTATTGTAGCCTGGAGCTGATATATAATAGTTCCATTTTCCTGCTACGGCAGTAAAGAATACATTGTTTCCATTTGTTTCGTAAACTTTATTTGCATAAGTTGAATAAGTCCAAGGTCCACCTGTTTGCATATCGGGTCTACTTCCTATACAAATTGCAGAATAACCTTGAGCCGCACAATCAGTCGCACAGGCTGTTACTGCAAGGCAAGCTTCGCGCATCCATAAGGAAGTTAAGTTTCTAAGCCTGTCATCTGTCCCTGTAGCTAGATAGAGTAAGTTGGAAGGTGGTTGAGTCGTATCTGGGCGGAAGTTAATCGATGCCCCTTCAATTCTAGGAGGTAGATTGTTTTCCCCTGCTACTTGACCTGTTACATTGGATGGTCTTGCTACTACTTTGTTCGGACCGCCAGATTGAGTAACAGTTGTTGCACTTCCACTTGGATTTGGAGTAAAAGAGAAAGAGCTAGAAGTAGTTACAAATCCAGTTTTGGAAATTTCAACAGAATAAACACCAGATGTTAAAGATTGGCTGAAAGAATATTGACCAGAAGCATTGGTAGTAGTAGTTCCTACAACATTTCCATTTGCATCCTTTAATTTAACAGTAAAACCAGATAAATCAGAACCACTTACGGCAACATTGGTTATGCTCCAGTTGGTTAAGGTTGCTGTAGCTGAGCTAGCAGGATTCCAAGCAGAACTTAGACCAGGGATTGTGAGGGAAGTTGGAGTAGAAGGGTTGTTCCCCTGGAAGCTAAACTGAATTGGAACAGCAGAGCTTACATCGGTAAATGGCTGACCATTGATAGTTTGCCCGGAACCAATGACTGTTATGCTATAATTTCCATTGGGAAGATTTGCTTGGTTAAATGTATAATTTCCATTGGTAGTAGTTGCAGTTGCGATTACGTTTCCGTCTTTATCTTTTAGTTGTACAACAGTTCCGTCTGGAACTGGACCTGCTGCAACAATTGTTGCTCCAGTTTGATCTTTAAATCCAGGTGTCGTTGCTGTTCCAGTGATTACTGCCGGACCGGATGTTAGATAAAGTCTAGAAGCGGTTAGATCAACTCCTGCTATATTATTAGAGTTAGAGTTGACTGGATTAAATACAAAGTTAATATCTTGGTAAGCATAATTTAATCCGTTACCAGAGTTAATAAGAACACGATAGTCTCCATTTTTTAATTCTGGCAGATTAAAACTATAAGTACCGTCAGCATTTGGATTAGTAGTGGCAATAACATTGCCTTGTGCATCTATCAACTTAATGGTGACTTTAGTTAAATCTAATGCACTATCAGCAGAACAAAGAATCGCTACATTACTTTCATTTTTACAATCCGTAGCATTTAATTTTCCTGTGATAGTCGCAGGACCTTTATCAGCTACTTCTTGGCTGAGAACAACGTTTGAGGAAGTAGATGTGCTAGTCGAAGTACTCGTGCTAGTTGAAGTATTAGTATTTGTCGATGTGCTTGTATTAGTAGAAGTTGATGTGTTGGCTCCATCGCTAGTTCCTGTGGAAGTTCCAGTTGTTCCATTGCCGTTATTGGATACATTTGAATCGGAGGTTGGAGTAGTATTTGAAGTATTACCAGAATCACTTGTATTTCCGGTAACGTTAGTATTTCCAGTTAATTCACCAGGAAGGGGTACGCCATTTGAGTCTGTTTGAATCGTTACACCGCCGCCAGATCCAGATCCACCAGTAGTAGAACCCTCTCCAGTGAGAGCAGCCATCCAAAACATTGCTTTGTTCTTTTTTTTACCGCAGTTCACGTTGAATGAAAGAGTGATTGCTAGTAGCAGGTAAAAGGTGAATTTACTAAGATTGGTTAGATTTGAAAGAACATAATTGTTTTTCATTTTGATAGTCTCCTAAATTTTTCATTTATTATTTTTGCTTGTCTAGAAAAATTAGACGAACTAATTCCTCTAGATTTCCCAAATTAGAGCATGTAATTTTGTGTGTCAATTGATTTTCAAAATTTTTTATAAAATCCAAAAAAAAATTAATGGTTTAATACAAGGAGTCCATCCCCAGCAGGGAAAAGGGTATATTTTTGATTCTGACTTAGAACTAATTTCCAGAATTCTTGGATGGCTTTATCAGATGGTTTAGTATGTCTAGTTTCATCGAGTCTGCCATGCCAGAGCACATTGTCAAAAATCCAAATCGTGCCAGGTTTTGTTTTTTCTTTTAAGTTGTTTAAAATTTCAGGATAACATATCTTATCGCAATCAATAAATACAAGCTCGTAATCAAGTTGCTTTGAAGTATTCAAATACTCTAAACAATGTTTATTTAGATAATGCACTTTTTGATTTTGATTTTGAATTTTTTGTAAAAAACTCTCAGCGCTTTTTTGTTCTCTGGCGTTTCTATCGAGAGTATCAATTTCTAATTCTAACTCTGAACTTAGCATCCATGCAGTTGAATAACCAAGTCCAGTTCCTAGTTCTAATATCTTCTTAGGTTTGTTTAATGTTACTAGAAATTTTAGAATAGCTCCTGTGGCTGGAGATAGAATCGGAATTTTATTTTCCAGCGCGAACACTTCCATTTCATTCATAATCGGAAAAGGTCTTTGGATTAAATTTTCATTTATGTAGGTTTCAAGACCTTCTATATATATACTTTCAAACTTCTTCATGGCAAAAAACAGTGGATTCTTCCTTTTAAGATATCCGGTATTTTTTTTCTTACAGTGTTTCTTATATAACTGTGTTTGTATCTTTGCGAAAAATGAATTAGAAAAATTTTTTCATTTTTAAATTCGTTGGCGTGAGCTATGATTTCATCTAAATGTGTATGTCCCCATGTTCTAGCTCTTTCTACATTTCTTTCATCATCAACATAAGTGCATTCTAAAAAAAGAATTTTAGATTCCCTGACTTCTTTGTGCTCTAAAATATATTCTATTTGTGTATCTCCAGAAAAACTAACTAATGGAGTTTCTTTGTCTTCAGTTAATATTTCTCCTTGTGCTTTTTTTTCTAACAATTCATTTCTATCGAGATTGGCGTATTTAGGAAGTAATTTTTTTACTGTGTCAAAGATTGTATATCCTTGCGATGGAATTCTATGCGTAGTTTTAAATGCTTTAAAAAATGTTGTTGGATTTAGCGCAAACTTTTGATTAGTCGGAGTTGAAACTAAGTTGTAGCTATAGTCAAAATTCTCAATTTCCGAATACAACTGAATAATTTTTTTTGTATTCTCATACATCTCTTCATTTACATAGATGTTCGGGGCTTTTAGTTTTTGAAGAGACCTTTGTGAAATGTAATAGGGAATACCCGCAGCATGGTCTAAATGCCCGTGGGTAACGAGCACATTTTCCATATGAATTTTTTCGTGAGAGATTGCTCCAATGTCAAATAGCAGGCTATACCGGGGAATGCAGATACTTGTCCGTATCCCCCCTTCAGAAATTCCTTCAAAGTCGATATTGGAATGAGAAACTTTTAGATTCACGTGGTTACTCTATATTATCTTCTGGCTGAATAGTTTTACTATTTTCTTTAGAAAAATCTTTTAGGGCTTCAGGACTAGAGACAATAATTGTTTTTAAGTTTTCAAACACAAAGTATTTTTTGCCAACTCTACGAATATCTTCTAGTGTCACTTTGTCGATATTTTCTCTGTAATTTTTTAAATAATCTTTTGGCATATCATCTTCATCAAATCGAATTTGATCTTCTAGGATTCTATTGTTATTTAAAAATAAAAATACGAATTGATTGTTGATAGATTTTTTTGCATCGAATATTTCTTTTTCTGTAATTTTAGCGAATGTTTTTTCAGAAAGAATTTCTTTCATCAAGTCATGAACTTGGTTCAAACTTTGATTTTTGGTGAGTGTATAGGCGTATAAAATTCCATGTTCTTTTTTGAAAATTGGATAACTTGTAGATGAGTAGGCGAGTCCTTTGTCTACTCGAATTTGTTGCATCATATAGCTGTTAAACCCACCACCACCTATGATATAGTTTAAAATCTGTAGCGCATAGAAGTCTGGGTCATTGTGTTTAGGAAAAATTCCTGCCATGAGGACCATTGACTGATTTACGTCTTTTGTGATGAGTAAGTTTTTATACTTGTAATCGTTTAATGATTTTGTGAGAGATGATTCTGTAATAACTTCTCTTGTTTGCGACTTATTTGTATTATCTGCTGGAAATACTTTGCTGAATGTTTCTTTTATTTTTTTGTCTTGAAAAAGGCCTGTTACGGAAACTCTTTTTCTTTTTGACTTGGCAGACTCCCAAAATTCTTTTAGGTCTTCCATTTTAATTTTTTCGATAGACTCGACTTGTTGGATTTTGCCTGCTATTAGATTTCGAAAGAGTAGTTCTTTGGCTTTTCTAAATGCAATCGATTCAGTTCGTTCATTTCTTCGTTTGATTGCTTCGATTAATTTCTTTTTTGCATTTGACAGAGCTGTTTCACTGTAGTTTGCATTCTGAAGTAAATCAGAAACCAAGTTTAGGACTGTGTCTTCGTCTCTAGAAAGATACGATAGATTGATGGAAATTTTATCGTAGTCTGTGGATATATTGAAGTTTGCCCCAAGTGTTTCTAGTTTAGAAGTAAATTTGTCTTCTGGAAAATTGGTAGATCCACCAAACTTTAAAACTTCTGCTAGTAACTGTGGAATTTCGATTCCTTTGTTTCCTGTATCTGCTTCGCCTGCGTAAATCGCAATTTCTAAATAGGTAAGAGGAAATTTATCTGAATAAATCGAATAGTATTTCAGATTAGAATTCAAGTCGACCTTGTTAACTTCTGGAATTTTAAATTCTAATTCCTCAATCTTAATATCTTTTACAAAGTCACCAGGTGCGGCTAACAAAGATAAGCCTGTTAGAAAAATAAAGACAGAATATAATATGTTGCCACAGAGGCACTGAAACACAGAGGTTACTGTGTCTTTATATTTTTGATTTAGATAATTGGTTTTGTTCATAATGATTCCTTAAAATTTGATTAAAAATTATTTTCCCAGTGCTATTATCGAGAAGCATATACTTGAGCTCAAAGAATATCGTGAACTCCACCTTTCTCTGTGTCTCAGTGCCTCTGTGGCAAATGCTTTTACGCAAATCCTACTTGTTTCGTGCATCTAGATGTCCGATGGTAAGATTTTCTTTTACAAAGTACTTAGCGGCTACTCTTTTTATATCCGCTTCGGTGATATTATTTAACTTGTCGTAGCTTAGGAATAAATCTTCCCAGTTGCCGGTGAGTAATTCGTAGTAACTCAGGCTATCAGCGAGTGTTCCATTGCTGTCGATTTCTCGTAAGAAGTCGGAGGTCATTTTGTTTTTGATTTTTTGTAATTCCTCAGATGATACAGATTCCGTTTTTAATTTTTCAATTTCTTCCCAAATGATGGATTCTACTTTGGCTGGATCTGCGTCTGAGTTTAATTGCGAGTAAACGCTAAATAAATTGGAGTATCTTTCGCCCGGGTCTGAACTCCAAACATCTACGCTGGAGACTAATTTATCGTTTAATACAAGTCGTTTGTAAAGTCTGCTACTTGTACCTTGTGTAAGAATCGAATCTATTACATCAAACACACTGCTGTCAGGATGCGGATAAGCAGGTTTATGCCAACCCATGATATAGATAGAACCACCTGGATATTGGAAACTGACTTTTTTTTCTCCAGTATTGAATTTTTCTTTTACACGAGTGCCTAGTTTTTTGTCAGAAGATGGTTTTAAATCAGAGAAATACTTTTGGATCATACTTTCCGTTTTGTCAAAATCTAAATCTCCTACGATCGCAATCACCATATTATCCGGTGTGTAATGTTTCTTAAAAAAATCTCCTGTTTCATATACATCTAAAAAAGGGATGTTGGATTCATAACCAATGACTGGTTGACCGTAAGCGTGTTCTCCGAAAGCAAGTGCTAGGTATTTTTCTCTTAGAATTCCCGCTCCCCTGTTTTCCACTCGCATTCTTCTTTCTTCCATGATTACATCACGCTCAGTGTAGTATTCACGTAGGATTGGATTTTTAAGTCTATCGGATTCCATCTTTGCCCAGACTTCGAGTCTATTTGCCGGTAGCCGTATTTGGTAATTGGTAACATCGTGCGAAGTATAGGCGTTAAACCCTACTTGTCCATGTTGTTCATAGATGTAAGTATCTTCTGCCTTGACTATATATTTTTTTTGAATCGCCTCAACGTCTTTTAATCTACGTTCTAGTCTGGTGATTCGTTCGAGTAATTCGGCGGGAACTTTTTTAGAGCTATCTTCTAGATTTCTTTTTTCAAGTTTGAGTTTATCTAATTCACTTCCGGTTGCTTTTAGTAGAATGTGGAATTTTTTTTCTTCGGCGAAGTTAGTAGTTCCTACATTTTCCGTCCCTTTGAAAAGCATATGTTCAAGTAAATGAGCAGTGCCTGCAATTTCTTTTGTTTCGTCAACTGATCCTACTTTAAATTTTGCGTACAAAGCAAGAGTGGGAGATGTGGTGTTTTTCATCATAATGAGTGTTAATCCATTAGTGAATTGAACCTTTTTTATGGATTTTTTAAGTCTAGAAGCCACATCTTCAAATATAGTTTCTGCTCCTATATTGGTCAAAAGTAGAGAGATAGTGATTAAAAATACTTTATTGAATTTCAAAGTTCCTCCTGAGAAAAGTAAGACTGACTACCACAGAGGCACAAAGACACAGAGGAAAATTTTTAAGAGAGGTCGTTGGAAATGAATTAGTTTCCTTTATTTAGGAAAATTTCTTAATTATTTTAAGCATTAACTTAATTCTGAATCTAAAAATGACTTCACTAAGAAAAAGCACTTTAAATAAACATAGAACAATTTCAAAAACTCTCCGTGTCTCTGTGCCTCTGTGGCAAAACGCTTAGTAGCTACACTTATTTTACAATAGAAATATTTTAGAGTTTCGTTTCAATTCATTTTGGTAAAAATCGGTTAGGACTTTAGTTAAATGATTTAAAGATTTCTATGTTTGAAAAAGATTGGATTCATTCGGAAGTCCCAATGCCATCAAATCAAAAATCCTTTTTTTTATTAATTGTACTTATTTTTTTACAATGCGCCTCGGTTGGAGAAAAATACATAGAAGCTGCTGCTGACGGCGACATTGCTCTCATGGAAGAGTTGACTAAAAAACATGGAGATCTAGCAAATGTTAGAGAAGAAAGAAAATGGTCTGCTCTAATTGCAGCAGCAAGCACCGGAAAACTGAATGTAGTTCAGTATTTGCTACAAAAGAAAGCAAATCTAAATCTCAGAACCAATTTGGGTGATACTGCAATTTACAGAGCTTCCGCAAAAGGATATGCAGATATAGTAAAACTTTTGCTAGAGTCAGGTGCAAATCCAACTATTAAAGATAAAAAAGGCGACACTCCTTTGATGAAAGCTGCTTCCAAAGGAAATGTTGAGATTATGCAGCTTCTGCTAGATGCCAAAGTAAATCCGAGTGAAGTAAGAATTTCTGGTATAGATGGAAACAATGCTCTGATGATTGCCGCCGAAGAGGGACAAGTGGAAGCGATGAAGTTACTTATTAAATACAAAGCAGATATAAATGCCAAAAATCAAAATGGGGATACTGCCCTTGCAATCGCTGCTTCTCTAGGTAAATTGAAAGCTGTTAAATTTTTAATAGAATCTGGGGCTAATGTGAATAGTATTTCATTTTTGGGTATTACACCGTTAGCTCATGCGGTAGATGGTGGTTATACGGATATTATGGAAGAATTACAAAAAGCAGGAGCTAAAGAATGAGAAAGTATATATTATATTTTTTAATCGCGAGTGTTTCATTTTTACAAGCAGGGATAAATGAAGATTTGCTCCAAGGTGCGATGGAAGGCAATACCGCTTTAGTAAAACGCTCGATAGAACAACGTGCCGAATTGGAAACAAAGAATGAAGAAGGGGAGACGGCGTTAATCTTAGCTGCTTGGTACGGTTCGCCCGAAATAGTAATTTTACTTTTGGAGAATGGAGCAAATGTAAATGCACAAGATAAATTGGGTTTTACTGCTATTGCGAAAGCTTCGTCTCTTGGAGTTGGGCGGCATTATGAAATTGTAGAACTTCTAATCCAAGCCAGTGCAAATGTAAATTTAAAAACAAAAGATGGAAGAAGTCCTTTTATATTAGCCATTATCAATGGTCATAGAGAACTTAGCAATGTTTTAAAAAGAGCAGGTGCAAAGGATGAACCCTATTTTACTGGTGAGGAAACTAATTTAGAGTTATTGGCTGCGGCTCGTTTGGGAAACTTAAATAGAGTTCAGTATGTAATGTTTTTTAAACCAAATATAAATGCGAATGATGATTTGGGAATGAATTCTCTTATGTATTCTGCTCGGAATGGAAATCGAGAGATTCTAAATTTGCTTTTAAAATCTGGAGCAAAAGTGGATGCAAAAGATAAGTCGGGTAAAACTGCTTTGATGTTTGCGGCTAGGAGAGGACATAAAGAAATTGTAAGTCTACTTTTGGATTATGATGCAGATATTGATATAGAGGATAACAGCAAATATACTGCAATCACTTGGGCTGAAAAATTTAGTCAAAAAGAAATTGCAGATTTTTTAAGAAGACTTAGCGATAAATAAAACTTATGCGCTGGGAGTTCCAGCTTGTTTTTTTAGAAAGGCTACATAGTCATCTAGAGATAAAAATAGATTTGTTTTGTCTTCAAGGTTACTGGAAGAAATAATAAATCCCATATGTTTGCCGGCAATTATGGAGATTTTTTTTGTTCCGAATAGGGCAATGATTTTTTCGATGATGTTTAATTCATCCATGATTAGATCCGGCAAATCACGAATATCCAGACTTACACTTTTGGGAATAAGACCTTTTAAAAATTCAGGATTAAATATATTTCTAATTTCAGGAAGAACATACTTCATTCCTGATTTGAAAGAAATAAGAGTAATCGTATCAGTTGGATTTTCTATTACAATATGATTTTTTCTGAAAATGATATTATCACTTTTTTGTTTACGCGCAAGGATTAGAAGACTTTTGATTTTTTCGATGAATTTTACTTTATTGACTGGTTTTACGAAATAATCATGAATACCTGCTTTACGAATATTTTCGAGTAAGTTTCTGTCATTCGAGCGAATGGTGGGAATCATGGGAATGTCTTTTGTGATAGGATCTCGCCTGAGAGCTAGAAATGCAGCCATGGTTTCACGATCGTCAGACTCGATAGCCATTACTATTAACTCAGGCAATACAGATTTTGTTAATTCGACTCCTTTTTTAAGTTCGTGAATTCTCACTGTTTTGTATTTATATTCCTTTAAGAATAGATCAATATCTTTGGCTTCTAGATCGTTTGAATCAATAATTACAATAGTTTGCATTTTTATTTTTTACCTAAAGTTCTAATGTGACTAACTTAGTTTCACTCTTTTCGAGAATTTGAGTAATTTATAGAGTTAATTTTTGCTGGCAAGTCTTTTTTAGTTTCACTTTCCAAGTTTTATCGCTATTGGTCTATTTAACTTGTTCAAAGTAATTTTTACAATAGGTTTAGAAGTGGAAAATGGATTGTAGATATACATATTGTAAACTGCTCGATTGAGAATATTATTTTTGTAAGTTTCCCAGGCAATTTCCTTTTTATTTCCTAGTTCGTATGAGTAAATTCGCCTGCTTGACCTCGTATCATCCGCAAGAAAGTTTTGAATAGATTTTATTCTTCCTGATTCATCATATTGTGTGATAGTTTTAGAGATTTGTTTTTTATTTACGGTTGGTTTTTGATTTAGATCAAAATACTGGATTAGGCTATAACAATCTTCTGCTTTAGTTGTTTTGGATAAACAGGTTTTATCATATTGATAAAGTGTTTTATGAATACCTTCCGAGTTATTTGTGTTTTCTAATTTTGCATTCAAATAGATTTCTTCGATTTTATTCCCGTCTTTATTGTAATTCACATTCATTTGAGCATAACCGAGATTACTCTCAATATATTTGTTTTCGGAGTCAAAGTTTTCAATAGAAGTTAATTTTCCTTCCTTATTGTATTTTCTAATCTGCTTTGCGAATCCGTCATCCCCTTCCGTTAGTTTACCGTCGACTGTAAAGTATTCTTCGGTTAAGATTTCTTTTTCAAGAAAACTTGCGACATACTTTGCGTAACCGTCTCTTGATAAAGTTGGTTTTCCATCTAATCCAAAGTATTCTTCTAGTATTTCATTTCCTTTTGAATCATACTTCTGGAGCATACTAGAATAATTCTCTCCACTGAACTTAGGTTTGCCTTCTGTATCAAAATATTCTGTTTTTATTTCTTTGCCTTCTTTAGAAAGAGTAGTAGTTGTTTTTACGATAGCTACTTCTAAGACTTCATTGATTTTTAGTTTACCATCAGCATCAAAAAATTTAGTTGTTTTTACGGTTGTGTCTCCGTTTATCTCTATTTCTGAAGTTGAGCGAGCAATTCCATCTGCCGGGTCTAATTTTAATTTGCCGTCACTTCCATACTCTTCTTCTAAAGTTACAATTCCTGAATCATTGTATTCAAAAACATACTTGGCAAATCCTTTTCCGTCTTCTTTTAGTTTCCCTTTTGCATCTCTAAATTCTGTTAAAATCCTATTTCCTTTTTTGTCGTAATTGTAGAGATACTTTGCAATTCCTTTGGAGTCTGCTCTTGGCATTCCTTTTTTATCAAAACTTTCTTGTAGGATAAGTTTTCCTCTTTCTGATGTTGTGTAGTCATAGGTAAATGATTCACTGGCAATACCTTCTTTATTTTCTTTGGGTTTATCATTTTCTCCAAAATAATTGGTTGTTAATTTATTTCCCCGAGCATCGTAGGTATATACGTATTTTGCGATACCGGATGGATCTTCTTTTAGTTTTCCGTTTATATCATAGTACTCTACTAAAATTCTTTTTCCATTGGAGTTGTATTTGTGTTTGATTTTGGAAATTTTATGGTTATTTACATTTGGTTTTTTATTTTCATCTAAGTATTCTTCTAAGATTTTATTTCCATTTGGGTCATATTGTATTTTTTTAAAGAGTGCTTTTTTATTTTTTGTTTTCCCTAAAAATGTAAAGAGTTCAAATCCGTCTTTTTGGATTTTGACTTTGTTTGTAAAAAGTAAAGTTTTATCTATATCATATTCTTTAACTTTAAAGGTTTTGGATTTTTCTTCGTATTTAGCCTTTGCAATGGCAAGACCTTCCATTTCCACCAAGTGTTCGCTATCTTCGTCTACTTTTACAAAGGAAATACTCTTTCTATTTCCATATTTGTCGTACTTTATTTTTGCAAAAGTGGGGCTTTTACCTTTTGTAGAGAATAGTATATTCTCTTCTGTTTGAGAAAATAGAGGACTAAATAGTAGGCTAAGTAAATAAAGGATTCCAAAAAAAAGATGATTTGCAGGCATGAAATAACTCCTTGCTGTATGATTTGTATGCAAAAAGTGTATGTCAATCTGATAATTATTCTTTGAATCTCCCTAGAAACATGGATTTTTAGAGATTGTCAAAAAATTACCTCAGATTTATTGTAACTCATATGCAATATGTTTTTTTAGCTACCACTTCTGAACCACTTACTATTCTAGTTGATATCATTTTTATTGTTGGGATTGCGACTTTGGTTGCATGGTATTTTTATTTTTATCTCAAACGAGAGATTATTGGCGGTTTTGTGGGAGCCATCGTAATTTCGGGGCTTGGTGCCATTTTGATTCTAGCGACTCTGCAGACATTTCTGAGAGATATAATCATGTGGCTCATGTCGCCTAAATTAGGAACAATCCAACTTTCCAATGTAAATTTAATCGTGATTTTTATGGGTGCATATCTTTCTTTATATCTATTGATTAAAATTAATTATAATAAACAAAGAAAAGATTAATGCCTACTTTCCCTTTTTGCGGTTCATTTCATAGAGTTTAATGTATTTTAAGAAGTTATAATAAGATCCAAGAATAGCTATAATCAAGCCAACTTTTCCATCCAAAAAGCCAAATCTCACAAAATACATAGATAGAAATTTCCAAATTCCTTCTATGATTGCGAGTGTTACTCCTGACTTTTTGCCTTTATTGAATTTCTCAATTGCACAAAGCTCTGAATATCTGTCGATGAACTTCAAATGGTCAGAAATATTTCGATAGGAATAATGAGAAAGAGGATTTTTGAAATAGGAAACATTGCCCTCTATCGATACTGTTTCATGAACAAGTAGTCCTGAAAACTTTCCCTTATCTTTTTTAAAAAAACGCATTTGGTAGTTTGGATACCAGCCGCCGTGTCGAATCCATTTACCCATATAAAAACTTAACCTAGGAATAAAAAAACCAGAAATATTTTGTGTATTTTCTTGGGTAAGAGAAAGAATTTCTTTTTTAAGATCAGAAGAAATCTCTTCGTCTGCATCTACGGCTAACACCCATTCGTTTTTAGAAAGGCTTTTACAGAAATTTTTTTGATTAATATAAGTATCAAATTTTCTGTAGTGAATGGAAGTGTTTGGAAATTGTTTTGCGATTAACACTGTATTATCCGTAGAACCAGAATCTACTATGATAATTTCATCGGCAAAATCTAAGCTGGATAGGCAACGATTAATATTGTCCTCTTCGTTTAGAGTGATGATGCATACTGATATTGGAATGGTCATTAGATACTAAATTTTTTAATTTCTATTTGTTTTAAATTCGTCTGAAAAAGGTATTTCTAATCTTGCAGAAGTGTATTCGTCAGTTATCGAAATCCTAAAAAGGTTTGGGTCAATTCCTTCCCCTTTCATCATTATGATAATTAAGGCAAGTCCTAACCCTGCTCCTTCCGTATTATCCGCATTATCCATATAAAATTGCGCCAAATCATCGTAAGCCATCGCCATTGATAATTTTTCTCTAATAGATTTTTCTTCTTGTTCTGCAATTAAAGTATTATTTCGGATTTCTACTTTTAATCCATTTTGATCATATTCAAAGATTATAATACAGTAATAATCTTTTTGTTTGCATTTAGGAGCGTAAATTTCACCCATATTTTCACTAAACATTTTTTTATATTGTTTGATTGCAACTTCATAATGTTCTGCGTTTTTTATATCAAAGTTATTTTCTTCAAAAAAAACTCTCTTTTGATTTGCTTTGGTTGCATTGATTATTAGTTCTTTTAGAACTGTGTAGAGAATGGGTATTAGCCGCTCTTTGTCATATTTTGCTAGTATTTCATTTAATGTTTCTTGAACTCTTTCTTCGAGATGTCTTGAAGTTCTATAAGTCTTAAATTTAATTCTGTTCTCGTTTTCTGTTATGATTTCCATATCAAATTGAGAATCTAATGGGTTCGTGGACATGTTTATATACTTACAGCATTCTTGAAACTTTGTCAAACGGTAAAAAAATTTAAA
>DDBL01000026.1 GCA_002333425.1 Leptospiraceae bacterium UBA2033 | reverse complement strand
TATATATCCTATTCCAGTTCCAATGATTGCACCTATTGGACCTCCAACAGCGAATCCTATTGTTGTACCAATAAGTCCCTTCGTTGTTCTATTCTTTGAACGGATGGTTTCCTTTTTTTCTTTTGAATAAGGAGCTTTCGTTTGACCGTTTTTATTTCTAGCGGATCTGGTACTGCTTGTTTTTTTATCTCGATTACATTCTATGCAGGCTGGATATAAATTATTTAAGTGATCAGAGCCGCCCTTTGCTTTCGGGATGGAATGTTCTACTTCCCATGCACCTTTTGTGTATCGTATTCCATAATTTTTACTCGCCAGTTTTTTGTGGCAAATATGACATTTGCCATCTGTTTTTTGAAAGATTAATTTCTTTTTTTCTTCATCATATTTCATCGTAAGTTACTCTTGAATGGTGTTGATTATTCATATAAAATAGTTCTGTCAATTATTTTTCTCGTAAGCATTCTATCCTACCTCGGCTCAAGCGCTTCTCGTAAAACCTGTTGCAACAATCTTTCATTGTAGGCTACACTCTGTTTGATGCTAGTCTCTAACTCGTTACAAGTTTGCATGAGTTCTTCTAGCTTTGCGACTATTCGTTGTTGTTCGCTGAGTGGGGGGAGGGGGTTTGGGAACTGTTCAAGATTATATTTTGGTAGTCCTTCTCTTCCAGCCCCAGTTGTTGATGAAAAAATAAATTTTTGAAAAAACGGTGATAGAATAAGTAAATGATAAAATTTAACATTCACGGATAATGGTCTGATAATACAGACGTGTTGACTAACATTTCCCTCCATGAAATCTTTTGGGACTAATGCACATCTACCCATCGAGCCACCAGTTATATTTAACAATATATCATTTGCATAAACTATTGTTCCTTTCATTTGATTATGTACTTCATTAGAAATAAAGCTTATATCCTCATACACCAAACCTTTTTCATAAATATTTTGAGAACGGAAAAATGGAATTCCCTGCTTTGAATAATTGCTTCCATTAGGTGTACTACCTGAACCAATTTTTATACAAATCTCCCCCAATCTACACCAAGTCCAATTTTCAGGAATGGCAAATGGAATTTCTTCTTCTTTAATTGGAGGCAAATCTCTGTCTGCCTTAATTTTCTTTTCTTGGATGAGCTTGGCTTTTTCTGCTTTAATCTTTTTTAGTAATTCGCTGGCTGGTTCCTCTTTTTTATCTTGCTTAACTAATTTTCCTTGGACTGCTTCTTGTAATAATTGTTGGCGGAGTTTTTTTACGAGGGAGAGTTGGTGGTTGAGTTCGGTGGAGATTTGATTACTATTATTGAAAAGTTTTTCTACGGAATTAATTGTTTTAAATAACTCTTTAAAAGCTGGATTATTTTCTTTGTTTCGGAAAATGTTTGTTATCTGCTTTTGTGTTTTTAAATCACATTTTGGTAATCGCAATGTTTTTAATTTCTCTGCATTTACATTTGGCATTGCGGAACCGGATTTCATTTCGATAATCTGGCTCCAAAATAAATAAGAGTTTAGAAAACAATTCATGAATTCAATGTCTATATTATCTTTTAGTCTAAGACGAATTAAGTAGCTGGCAAATACCGCATTGTTTGGCGGATTATTAACAAAAAAACTTTTTCCTGTTGTTCCTCCTGTTCTTGCGACTAATATGTCATTATCCTTTAAAAGGTATCTATCCTCAGCATCACAATCGCAAAATGGCACTTTGTTCCAATCAACAGTCCCATTATTTATATCTGTTATTCTTACTAGTTTATG
This sequence comes from Leptospiraceae bacterium UBA2033, assembly GCA_002333425.1. Lineage (GTDB taxonomy): Bacteria > Spirochaetota > Leptospiria > Leptospirales > Leptospiraceae > UBA2033. Next base: position 1,867 of record DDBL01000026.1, on the reverse strand, counting down.
ATTTCCATTTTCAAGAGCTGATGCTGTGTATCCATATTGAGTTGATTCTAAATAATATTCTAATGCAGTTTCTTCATGCTGACTCAAGAGAAATGAAAATAGGACAGAATTTTTGATTTGTCTCAAAATTTCTTCATTTGTATTTATAAATGTAAGAGGAATAAATTTAACGTCTATACTCATTCCAGTCCTACCTGTTGTTCATACAATTCAAAGAGTTCGTGGAGTTTGGCTTGTAGGATTTTTTTATCGGGAAGAATTAAGGTGTATTGGCTTATGAGTGCGGGAGATAGGTTTCGGCTTAGGGCATATTCTACGACTTCTGTGTCTTTGTCTTTGCAGAGTAAGATTCCTATGCTTGGATTTTCGTTTGCTTTTTTTACATCGCGGTCTAATGCTTCTAGATAAAAGTTTAATTGTCCTAGATGTTCCGGCTTGAATTTATCTGCCTTCAATTCAAAAGCGACTAAGCATTGTAATTCTCTATGGAAAAATAAAAGGTCAAGGAAAAAATCACTGTTACCTACTTGGATTCGAAATTCTTCTCCTACAAATAAAAAGTCTTTTCCTAATTCTAAAATGAAATTCTTTAGTTGTTTGACTAAACCCTTTTGTAAGTCGGTTTCGGTGTGTGGTTCTGGCAGGTTTAGAAATTCGAAGACGTAGTTTTCTTTGAATATTTTTTCAACCGCGGGTTGTAATTCTCTCAACACTGTTGAGAGTTTTGGATAGTCCTTGTCGGTTTCGTAGAATTGCTTCATTCTCCAAAGGTTTTTATCAGAAAATCCTTTTAGTTCTGGCTCTTGCTTTTGGATGTATTCCGCCAATTGCAGAACGGTTGATTTTCCCCAGCCTTCTTTTTCTGTTCTCTGGCTGATGTATTCTCCTATGTTCCAATACAGGTTAATCAAATGCTGATTTACAGTTTTAAATGTTTCATAACGAGCTTCTTTGATTAAGGTTATGATTTCTGTAAATTGCTTTTGTATTTTCATTTCACAGCCTCTTTTAATTGGCTTAATAGTTGATTGCTTTTTTCAAAACTCTTCGAAAGCATTTTCATTAATTCAGTACTGTCGTGTTCTTGTTCTTCTTCCTTTTTGGTTGGATTCTTTATATCTAAATCATAGCCTCTATCGACTATCGTTTTAATATTTACTTTCCAGGTTACTTCGCTTTCTTTGCGTTTAGTCCACCATTTTTTGATTGGTTCAAATTCTTCTACGCGAATTGGTCTGGTTTTGTTGTAGGCTTTGTAGTCTTCGGGCATTCGATGTTCATAATACCAAACGTCTTTTGTAGGTTTGCCTTTCTCGAAGAATAGTAAGTTAGTCGCTACAGTTGCATAAGGTTGAAACACTGAATTAGGCAAGCGGATAATCGTGTGTAAGTTACAGTCTTCCAATAACTTTTGTCTGACTCTTTGCTTTACTCCGTCTCCGGTTAAACTTCCATCTGGTAAAACGATTCCTGCTCGTCCGCCTTGCTTGAGTAGATGTATCATGAGTATTAAAAATAAGTCCGCACTTTCCTTTGTGCGATAGGTAAGAGGGAAATTACTTTCGTTGCCATTAGCCACTATCCCACCGAAAGGAGGGTTTGCTTCAATAATATCTACTCTATCTCTTTCTGTATACGCACTCAGTGGTTTATCCAATGAATCTCTAAAAATAATATTCGGAACTTCAATATCATGCAAAATCAGATTCGTTGTGGCTAATAGATACGGGAGCGGTTTATATTCCCAACCCGCTACATTTTGTTCGATACTTTTTCTTTCTTTTAAATTCTTTGCCTGTTTCTTTTTGTGCTCAATGACTGACGTTATAAACCCGCCGGTGCCACAGCATAACCTTACCCACAAAAT
>DDBL01000018.1 GCA_002333425.1 Leptospiraceae bacterium UBA2033 | reverse complement strand
TTGGATTAGTTTACGCAGTTTAACGAAAAAAGTAACGTTAGGGGCGAATGCTTTTTAAAGTAGAGTTAGCAAAGATAGGGTTAACGGACATCGTTAAAAAATCTATTTACTAAAATCCCTCAGTTTTAACACTAGGCTCTATGTATTCTACTCTTAAATCATTTATCACATTTACAATTTTTCTATTTTTAGCAAAATGTTCCTCCCTTGATGTTGCCGTTAGTGGAAACAAACAATTCCTCCAAGGTATGAAGAAAATTGCGATTATGAATTTTGAAATTAGCGGGAATGAAGGTCCGAAAGAACAAGAGTTCTCTGACATCATTGCACACCAATTTCTAAAGGAAACGAATCTAACCGTAATCGAACGAGACAAACTAGTAATCAGCAAGGTGATTGGCGAACAAAGTTTATCGCGCAGTGGAATTATTGACGAAACAACCGCCGCTCAAATGGGAAAGATTTTAGGTGTAGACGCAATCGTGATTGGAAAGGGCGAACAACTTGTAATCGATAAAAAAAGTGTAGATTATTGTTTAAATACTTTCAATATCAAAGTGATCAGTGTTGAAACTGGAAATATATTTGCGAATGTAATCAAACAGCCGGGAATTGAGTGGAGTCCACTTATGACGTTTAAATACATTATTGGCTTTGGTTTGGTTTGGGATAAGAACGATATGTTACTCGAAACTTGTAAAATTACATTCCTTGCAGAGAGAGCTGTTAAAGGAATTCAATCGGAAATGGAAAAAATCAACCGTAAACAATAGCCTTAATTTAGATTTATGAAAACAGCCTTAGTAATAGCTGCAAGCTCCGATATCGGAAAACATATCGCGGAAAGTTTTGCCAAAAGGGGCTATTCGTTATTACTCACATCAACTAATTTAGAATCACTGAAGAATATAACGAGTCATCTAACTGCTCAATACAAAGTTCAAGTTCACGAATACCAATTTGACATTACCCAGTATGACAAACATGATTCGTTTTTAAAATCACTTCCGATTTTACCAGACATTGTAGTTTGTTCTTTCGGGTATTACAAAGACCAAGAAAAAGCTTTGACCGATTTTTCAGAAGCTTACAAAACAATGAGTGTAAACTACATAGGAGCAGTGTCAATTTTAAACTTAATAGCAAACGAATTTCAAAAAAGAAAATTTGGTTCTATTATTGCTATCTCTTCTGTTGCTGGCATTCGTGGTAGACAAATGAATTTTCTTTATGGAAGCGCAAAAGCAGGATTAACCACTTATCTATCAGGACTTAGAAACAGACTTTTTAAGGACAATGTATCCGTTACCACAATATTACTCGGTCCGGTTTATACAAAAATGTCTGCCGGTCATAACCTCATGCCAGTCCTCACCGCAAAACCAGAAGTAGCTGCTGAAAAAATAGTGAAAGCAGGTCTTTCCAAAAAAGACGAAGTTTATATTCTTTTTTACTGGCGGTGGATTATGTTTGTTATCCAACTCATTCCCGAGTTCATATTTAAGAGGCTAAAACCTTTTTGAAATTAGATACCTACTCCAAGATCAGTTTGTCTATTTTCCCTACTTGGATGTGTGAATATTCCAAAACCTTTCGGGTGTGAATATTTGCCATCCCGACCAAATTCTTTTGCTGTTTGTTTAAGTTTTTCGTTAGGTTCAGAGTGGTCGCGTTTAATCGGAGTTTGCCCCGGAATTGTTTCAACATGAAGAGTTTGAGTAGGATACGCAAAAATTACTTTTAATTCCTTAGCCAAATTCATAACTTCTAAAAATACATTCTGTCGCAAAATCATATCATCGCCCCATTCTTTTACATGGGCATAATAGTTAATCAAAATCTCTAAACTAGAAAGACCGAATCCTTTAAAAATAACATTAGTTTTATCTTGTAGGATAATTTCATTTTTACTCAAAATATTCTTGATTCCTTCTAAGAATGCCTCCACCTTTTCTGGGGGAGTATCGAATGTTAGCCCCAAAATTACATTTGTCCTTCTGTATCTTCTTTGTTCTAGATTTTCTATTTTAGAATTGGCAACCTCAGAATTAGGAATAGATACAACTGAATCATTAAGAGTTCGAATCCGAGTACAGCGAAATCCAATTTCTTCTACCTCCCCTTCTATTCCACTGATAATCACATTTTCTCCCACTTTAAAAGGTCGATCTAAAAAAATCATAATAGAACCAAATAAATTTGCCGCTGTGTCCTTGGCTGCAAGTGCAAGTGCAAGACCACCAACACCAAGACCCGCAAGTACAGACATCACATTTACACCTAAATTTTGAAGCGCAAATAAAGTTCCGAGTAAAATCACCATTACCCGCGAAGACCTAGAAATTAGCGGTACAATTTGCGAATCAATCATAAAATCGTTTTTCTTTTCTTTTGCAATTACCTCAATGTATTCAGTCAGTGCTTTTGTCAGATCATAGAATAAACGAATAATATTAAAACTCAGAAGTACTTGGAGAATAACCATACTTACCCGATAAACTCCACCCTCTATATCCAAAATATCCAAACAGAAATACCAAAATCCAATTGTTACGATATACGAAAGAGGTTTATCACAAAAATCCAGAATTTTTTCTTTCCAATTAATTTTGCCTTGGGGAGCGCGATTAATAATTCGATTCACAAAATGGGAAAAGAATTTTGTAAACCATTTTAGAATAAAACCAAGTAAGATTGATAATAAAAGACCAATTCCCTGCCAAGCATATAGTGAGGATAATTTGTATTTTGCCCAACCAGGAAGAGTTTCTGTCCAGGGATCTTTATAACCCGCACCACCTCCACTTTCCGGTAAGTAAGGGAGATGTTTTGTCTTGGAGTAAAATTCTAAAGCGCGCGAAACAGTATCTCTAGAAAATAAAAACTCATTTACCCTTTCCCCACCTTCAACTTTAGAAATTGAAATTTCTGTTTTATCTAAAGTCCACTTAGTCAAAGGCAATTGGGAAGAATCGTTTGATTCAGGAATAAGCATAGGATCAATAACCGCAACTCTATCCATAACCTCTTTGAGTAAAATTGCTACATCTCGTCCTTTTTCAATTCTTATCCCATAAGGAATTCCATCTAGATTAAGACACCTAACAGCAGTATCTAACTCTGCTACCAATTGAGAATTTTTGGACTCTAACCCTTTTTTGTAATCATTCATTGCTTTCACGAATACAACGTAGGTTTCTCTGGGTGTTTCAAATTTATTAGGCTCCAAGGGACTTACTGAAATAGCAGTCTGGGAAAAAATCTGAAAAGATAAAAAAATCGAAAATAGAAAAGCAATATTAGATTTCATAGACAACAGGTTTAACAAATCTAAAAGTAAAGTCTAGAATTATTTTTATTTTTATACTTGGGTTATACCATTTCTCAAAAAGANNAAATAGAATCAGTATATATGCCTATTTCCAATGCAGCTTCTAGACCCACGGAGATAGTCTCTCTATTTTTTGAAATTTCTTGACTAATTATTCGAATATCACTACTGAGTTTTGCGATGTCATTTGATTGAGTTTGGATATGTTCATTGTTAGCACTCAATTGGCTGATTGTATCAGTAATTATTCCGAAAGTAGTTTTCGTATTTTCAATTAACGACTGTCCCTTTTTCCCGTTGGTAACTCCAATATTAGCCGCAGAAACTAAATAGGAAACTTCTTTTGTTATTTCAGAAAGAATATTTCCAACTTCCTTCGCATTGTTAGAGCTACTCTCCGCTAATTTTTGCACCTCAGAGGCTACTACTTCGAATCCTCTACCATATTCACCAGCACGTGCTGCTTCAATGGAAGCATTTAAAGCAAGCATATTGGTTTTTTTGGAAATTTCTACTAGGATCCCCAAAACTTTTAACGTATTCTTAGATAATTCAGTGAGACGATTTGCACTATTATTAATCGATTCACCTGCATTTACAATTTCATTCATTTGTTTTACAAGGTCATTCATCTGCAACAATCCTTCACTGGACAAATCATTTGCACGTTTGTACAATCCATTACTTTGTTCGATCTTGTTCAAAGAATTATGCGCATTATCCGCAATTTTATCAGAAAACTGTAAAAGAGATTCTGTGGATTTCTTTTGATATTCCATTGTCTCATTTGCTAGTTTGATTTTTTCTTTCGTTTCACTATTCATATTGAACATAATCGTAATATTCATAAACAGTGCAACTAACTTTCATTAGTATAGTTTATGTTTCCATCATTCAGCCAAAGATTTTTTTCATAAACTTGATTCATCGACTTGTGATTCAGTTTTAGATGAAATCCGATTTTTAAAAGTTGGTTCAAAAAACTTTGCCGCCAAATTCCATTTTGCCTGAAACGAATGGCAGATGTGCAACTTACGTAAGGAAGTAAGATTGGTTTTGTGAATCTTAGCAGGTAATAACTCAAAATTGTATCTTCAAAAATTTCGACATTTGGTAAATTTTGTTTCCACAACTCTCTATCAAAAAAAATACAATGATCCAAATAGAATATGCCTTTTGATTTGCCCCTGACTTGATTGGAATACCAAGAAGTAAATCTCAATAAAAAATGCTCTGTGTCAAACTTATGAGTAAATCCACCCCAGATTAAGTTGCGATTTTTTTCTTTACTTAAATTAATTAGATATTGAATTCCTTTTCCTTCAATAAAACTACGGGGATGATGAAATAAAACTATTTCCCCCTTTGATTTTTGAAATCCAATATTCAATCTTTCTGCACGAGTATTTCCTTCCGACTTACTAACAAAAATAATTTCTAAATCCTCACTTGCGGATAATGCCTGTAAGGTTTTTTGGAAAAGAGAATTTGGTTCATCTATGTCAGTAGGAATTATAATACTTAGCATTTTTGGTAAATAAGAATTAGTCTCTTCATGGAATTCTAAAGGTTTTATAGCAACTTGAAAATACTCTTTCTTAGCTTAATTGAATCGCTCCTCCACAAGAACTTCCTGACCCTGCAGTACAACCAAAACAATGATCTCCAATCGAAATTTCTCTTCTTGCTAATTTGTCTAAGTCAAACTCATCCAAGTGTTGCGGTAAGTCATTTTTTAATTTCAAATCTATCATCTGGTTAAAGTCACAGTCATATAAATAACCATCATAACTAATAGAAAGAGTATTTACGCACATAACGTTTCTCGCCGCCGCAGGATTGAATGCATTTACTAACTCTTCCATATAAGATTCGTAGTTTCCTGAATTTTGTAGAAAATTCAAATATCTACCAATTGGCATATTGGTAATACAATAAAGAGAATTGAACCTGATTCCATGTTCATTTCCTAAAACTTTTTTGTATTCTTGTTCTAAAACAATTTGGTTTCCGGGTAAATAAGCTCCTACTGGATTGTGAACTAGATGTAGTTTTAATTCAGGATTTATTCCATACCCAACTTTGTTTAAAATACGGATAATGTCTATTAGCCCTTCATAGACTCCATTTCCTCTCTGTTTATCTGTTCTGTCTTTTTGGATGTGAGGAAAGGAAGCAATTAGAGTAATTTTATTTTTCGCAAGTAATTCAATCATGTCGGAATATTCTTTTTCTAAAAGTACAACTAAGTTACTTCTTACTAAAACTTCCTTTTGTCGTTTTCCAAGCTCAGCTATAAACCAACGAAAATGGGGATTGACTTCAGGAGTCCCGCCAGTCAAATCAATCGTTTTAAAATTGTGTTTATCAATTAGATTTAAACACTTTTCTAAAGTTTCGCGATTCATGATTTCTTTGCGATTGGGACCAGCTTCAACATGACAGTGTTTACAGGCAAGATTACACATCTTACCCATATTGATTTGAAAGATTTCAATCTCCCTAGCGTTAAGAGAAATGGAATGTTTTTCTAAAATAGAATCAAAACTTGCGACTGGCAAAATTACATCTCCTTTTTATTTATAATGCTTCTCATTTGGGTGGAATGGGCTAATGTAATTCCAGCCATCATTGACGCACCAACATGGACTGCTTCCATCATTTCTTCTTTTGTAATTCCAATGGACAAACATTTATTCGTGTAAGCGTCTATACAATAGGGACATTTTTCGACTACGGAAACCGTAAGAGCAATGAGAGACTTTTCTCTTTCGCTTAACTTCCCTGCTGAAGTTGATTTGCCGTAATAATCAAAAAAAAGTTTCCCTTCTTCTGGTGCATATTCTCCGATATTCGGAAAATCCTTTAGTCCATCTGTATCAAAATAATGAGCCATAACTCACTCCTTTTTTTATTTAATTTTTTATGAGAATATTTTTATTGTTCGTTTAAATTCCAATTGTAATCTGTGTATTTAATTTTTGCGTCAGCCGGAATCGTATTTCCCATAGATGGATTTACGAACTCAATGACTGTTCCTTTTTTTATAAAATCTTTTTCGAACCAATCAAATATGGGAGATAAGTAGAGAATATTTTCCTTAGAATCATAACGATTGTTTTTTCCTTTTAGAAAATTTTCCATAAGACTCTGTAATTGAGTTTCCAATTTTTCAGGGGTAAATGCAGTATTAGCCAGTGGAGGACAACCGATGGAAGCACATACAATTGCAAAATGGATTCGCGGCTCATTAAAGTCTACTCTTAGTTTAGAATGTTCAATCCAGTCTAGATGACGTTTGCTTCCAAGTAGTTCAAAGAATTCTATTTTCCAAGGGCTTTGAAATATTCCTCCGATTTTTCGAATACTTTTCACCGGATAATTATCTAAAATTAATTTAACGGTAAATGCGTTGTATGCGTTAATCAGAAAAGCTATCTTTTGTTCTTTGGAAAATCCATTGTATTCAGAATTAGAAACTTTAGATAAAGAAGATAAGTATTCCTCTAATTTGGATTTTTCCGTTTGAATACCTTTGTAGTTTACTCTTCCGTTTGATACATATTTTTTTAGAATAGAATCAAAACTAGAATGGGAATGATCGAAACTTAGTAACTGACTAGTAAACAAAGTCAAAAATAAAAGTAAAGTCATTGTATACTTCATATTATCCTCTTCTCCATGTATGGAATTTTTGTAAATAGCCTAGAACTTTTTGGGGAGCGTGTGCTTTTTTCCAAACACCGGCTACATATTTATTAGCCTCTGACATGGTTGGATAAGAGTGAATAGTCCCTAGAATTTTATTTAAACCAAGGTTGTATTTCATCGCAAGCACATATTCAGCAAGTAACTCGCCTGCATTTGCTGAAACAATTGTCACTCCTAAAATTTTGTCTTTACCTCTTGGAGTAATTACTCGAATAAAACCCTTGGTTTCTCCATCTGCAATGGCACGGTCTAACTCTTCCATTTCAAAATGGGAAACTTCATAATCAATTCCTGCGGCTATTGCATCTTTTTCGCTCAGTCCCACTCTGGCAATTTCTGGATCAGTGAATGTAGTCCACGGTATAACTCTGTAATCCACTTTGAATTTTTTCAAAGGACTAAAAAGTGCATTTACACTTGCATACCATGCTTGGTGGGAAGCGACATGAGTGAATTGATAAGGACCAACTACATCTCCACAGGCGTAAATATTGGGATAATTAGTTCGTAAATACTCATCAACTTTTAAAGTTCCATTCGGATTGGTTTGGATTTCTAACTCTTCTAATCCAAATCCTTTTGTTCGAGCTTTTCTTCCAATTGCAACTAAAACCTCGTCAAATTCTACATTTACAAAATTGTCTCCCCGTTTACATCGGATGAATTTTTTATTGCCTTCCACGTGAAAGGATTCTGCTTTGTGGTTTGTTAAAACTTTGACTCCTTCCGAAGTGAATACTTTTGTAATCAGCTCGGAAACAACTTCCTCTTCCCTACTGAGTAAGGTGGAAGACATTTCGACTATCGTTACTTGAGAACCTAACCTAGAAAATGCCTGTGCCAATTCACATCCGATCGGACCACCTCCCAATATAACCAAACGTTTCGGCAAATTACGAATATCCCAAAGAGTCTCAGAAGTTAGATATTTTATCTTTTCTAAACCAGGAATTGGTGGAACCAGTGGCTCAGCCCCTGAGGCAATGACAATATTTTTAGTTGTTAAAGTTTTTCCATTTATCTCAACTTCGTAAGGACTTAGGATTTTAGCATCCCCTGAAAAACATTCTACTCCTAATTTCGTATAACGTTCTACGGAATCATGTGGTTCAATATTTTTTACAACACGACCAACTCGCTCCATAATTTTGGAAAAATCAAATTTGATAGAAGCAGAGTCTAATCCAAAATCCAATGCAGTTTTAGTGAGTTTTACTTTCTTAGCAGTTGAAATCAAAGCCTTAGAAGGAACACAGCCGTAATTCAAACAGTCTCCACCCATTTTGTGTTTTTCAATGAGTGCCACTTTCGATTTAACGGTAGCCGCAATATAGGCAGTAACTAGTCCAGCAGATCCAGCACCAATACTGATAAGGTTGTAATCAAACTTTTTAGGTTTCTTATATCTCTTAATAAACTTTTGTCCTTTAATATAGGAAATGATTGACTTCGTAAAAATCGGTAAAATTCCAAGTAATGTAAATGCGATTAAAATTTCCAAGGAGAATATATCTTTAGGTGAATTGATATTAGCCAATTGAGTTCCAGCATTTACGTAAACAATAGTCCCGGCGAACATTCCAATTTGGCTGACATAAAAATATTTCCAGAGAGAAATGTTAGTTAGCCCCATTAGTAGATTAATTAAAAAAAAGGGAAATATAGGAACCATTCTCAATGTAAATAAGTAGAATGCTCCATCTTCCTCTATTCCCTTGTTAATTTCTTTGATTTTTTCTGGGAACTTTTTTTCCAGAGAGTCTTTTAGTAAATACCTTGAGATTAAAAAATTTAAACTTGCTCCTATTGTGCTTGCGAATGAAACAAGGAGTGTTCCAAACCACAAACCAAATAAGGCTCCACCGCCTATCGTTAAAACTGCCGCTCCCGGAAATCCAAATGCAACCGATATGATGTAAATAGAAAGATAAATCAAGGAACTAAGTAGCAGATTATTATCTGTATACCCCACTAATGTCTTTTGTTGATTTTTCAGATTTTCAAAGGTTATAAAGCGCCCCAAATCAAAATAATAATAACTTCCTATAACTAACAATAGCAAAGTTAGTATTCCAATTTTTTTTATATTTTTACTATTCACCATATAACTCCCATTTATTTTACCTCTAAGACTTTAAGAGTTTCCGCAACTCTTTTGATGGTGGCTTTTGATTGAAATTCTAACTTTCCAAATCCTCTGACTGCACCTAACCCAACTGCTTCCTCTTGGGATTCTTGATAATTAGAAATGAGCATAATTGGAATTTGCCTTAGCTTTGAATCCTTTTGCATTTTCTCTATTAATATAGTTCCATCTGTATGATCTACATCTAGTTTTCGATTTACCAATACAAAATCAACACTTTGATTTTGTAATCATAAAAATATTGCTTTTTTAAATGTTTTACCAAATATTCCATCTTTCAAAAAAGAGTCAATCAATTTATAACCGGTATTTTTACTATTAACGGTTATAAATAAATTCTATCACCTATAAATTTTGGAAATAGAACTAACTTGTTTTTTATAAGAAAAATGTGCTTTTAATATACCAAATAATTCTGTCCAAGAGGTTAATGGATAACCATTCATATAATTCATGTATCCAATCTGAAATAAGATTTTCCACTGTCGAAATAAATAAGAGTAAGACTCAAAAATACTAAACTCAGGATCGTATAAATTGGTTGATTCACTCATAGCTCCATTGAGTTCTATAATTTTAAAATCTAAACCTTTTTTTAGAAGTTCTTTATCAGAGTATCGTATGTCGTATCTTCCAAAGAAAAATCCTTTAAAATGTTTGGAAATTTCATCTATTTTGTTTTCTAATTCGTCCGTAATGAAATCACTTCCGTCTTTAAACATACAACCCTGAATGTGATTGCCTGCAAAGCCCAACTTTACTTCCTGGTTTTTTTCTGGGATTAATTCTAAAATGTCTGAATTAACTTCTAAATGTGTATTCGCTTGGAATCTAAATCTTTTGTGGGTTAATAAAAGTAACCTCACAGTTGTTTTTCCATCTCCAATTAATGCTGGAAATACTTTATCTGTAACTGAAAATATTTTTCCTTTTTCTGTATTTGGAAATCTATAATAAAATATTCCTGCTTCAAAAGGACCAGGATGAAATTCTTGAAGGATATAGCGAGTATTAGAATTTTCTAATATACCTAAAAGAGAGTTCAAGCTGTAGACTAAACTAACACCTGCTCCTCTTTCTCCTACATCCGGTTTTAGAATTAGAGGAAAATCTATATTTAACTCACTAAGAATATTTTTAACATACTGTGGTGTGATAACTGCGTCAGGAGGAATTATGAAAAACTTTGCAATAGACTCATTAGGTAGTTTACTTAAAATTTCTGATTTAGATTCACCCGCAATACCACTACTTGGAATTGCCGGATTAGAAACAGTAAAATATCTCAGTCCTCGATACCTGATTCCTAAATACAATACATAAAAAATTAAAGGAGTATAAAATATAATAGGAGACCAAAACTCTAAAAGAAAGAATTTGTGAATAGATGTAAATAATTTCATTCGACTCTCTTTAATAATCATTGTAAAACTAATTTTATAAAGAATATAAAATGAAATTGCTAAAAATAAAATATAACGATTTGAAATTTTATTATTATAAAAATTCAATATTGTATCACTATACAAATATGCCAGACCTATAAGAAGTGGTGTCCAAACTATACAAGCAATGAAGCTGTAAAACGGAAACTTCCATAGGTATTTGCCTGTAGCCCCTGCAATTAAATAAACTGGAAGTCTTGTTCCTGGCATAAATCTACTAATAAATATTACTTTCACAAAATGTTTATCTAAGTCATTTTCATATTTTCTAAATAATTTATATTCAAATATATTCTTAAATTTATTTAAAGATTTTAATCCTTTATGAAAAAAGAAACCTAGATAAAAAAGAATCAAATCTCCCAAGTAAATCCCCATCGTACAGGCAAATACTGATAAACCGGCAGATATTTTACTTTCTTTAATTAAAATTCCTGTAGTTATACAAGTTAAATCTTCGGACAAAAAAGTAGCGAATGTTATTGTCAAAAATTCTGTCATTTAGATTTGATTATAAAACTTTCGATTTTATTTCTTTCTACTTCTATCCAAAAATGCTCTTGCTTTTGCGTTGTTGCCGCATAACTCCATCGAGCACCATTTTCGATTTTTTTTAGGGGAGATATCGTGAAAGTAAATTCCGCAATCTGGGTTGGCACATTTTCGGATCATTTTGTCGGACTCGGTGAGCATTTTGGACAGAGAATAGGCTATAGGAACTAAAAGTCTATCTGGATTTTGTTTAGAGTATTCGTATTCTAATTGGTAACTTTGTTCACTTCCCTTTAATACATAGTAGCCTTCATAATTTTTTAAAATTTCATTTGTTTCTTTGATGTATCTTGGCGGCAAATTGGAATTTGTCTCAATAGAGTGCAAAATCGAACGAATAGTGGAACGAAAAGATAATGATTTATTAAGAAGTGCGGCAAATACATCACTTTCCTTTGTGGCTAACTTTTGTATGTTTTGTGATTCGTTTCTATCGAGAACTCCAGTGATTTCATAAAAAAAAAGCCAATCAGTAAGCGAATTGATTTTTCCAGATTCGTTACTCGGACAAAAGGAAGTATTCGCAAAATCTATACAAAGTCGATTTCCCAAAAGCATAAAGGGGTAAAGCGTATTATATGTGAAAGTGTCTACAAGTTTCATATGAATGATTCTAAATATGAATTCAAAAAGGAGAGTGTCAACCAAAAAAAAATTGACCAATACAATATAAAAATTTCTTTATGAAACTAAAATAAAAAGTCTATGGTTATTTATAATAATAACCATAAATAATATTTTTAATGGTTATTTTATAAATAGTCTTGTAATTTATCTTTTAATAAAAAAATAATGACTAGAGAAAATCAATAGAGTTGTTGAAAAATAGAACAGAGAATAAATAAAATGATAAAAATTAAAAAACAAAATATAGTACTAGCTCTAAAAGTTTCACTGGTTGTCGGAACCATTTTAGGAATGATTAATCACTTCGATATGTTTCTTTCTTGTAATTTTGAAATAGGACGAATTATCAAAATGGTAGTAACCTACTTAGTTCCTTTCTGCGTTTCCTTATTTAGCAGTAGTTATCAAGAAAAATAATTTCCAATTGAATTGCGCATTACTTGTGTTTGCCACACCAAAGATGAATTTGTTTTACTTTTTATACAGAAGTCAAATGTCACAGTTTAGGCAGAGGTTTCCTTCGTGTTTGCGATACACTTGGATTACCTCTAAAGTTAGCTCTAAAGATAGGTGCAAAGATAGGAAAAAAAATTTATAAGAACGAGATATTTGCACCAAATTTATAACTCCAGCCATTGAGAAATCAGGCTGGAATAGACTTACTCACTTTTTAGAAGAAGTCTCTTTCACCGATGGAAAAATCTATGTTCGTGGTAAACTGACTGCTCGTGGAGAAAGAAAGCGAGCTGACTACATACTGTATTACAAACCAAATATTCCAGTCGCTATCATTGAGGCTAAAGACAACAACCATTCCGTTAGGGCGGGGATTCAACAAGCTCTTGAGTATGCGCGAATTCTCGATATACCTTGTGTCTTTAGTAGTAACGGTGATGGTTTTGTTTTTCATGATAGAACAACAGAAGATGAAAATATTGAAACGGAAATTGCATTAGATAAATTTCCAACCCCAGAACAACTCTGGGAAAAATACAAAAAGTATAAAGGCATAATCACTCCTGAAGCAGAAAGAATTTCATCGCATGATTATTTTTTCGACGGGTCAGACCGTAAACCTAGATACTACCAGCAAATAGCTATTAACCGCACAGTGGAAGCAATTGCAAACAAACAAAATCGAATTTTATTAGTTATGGCAACTGGAACAGGGAAGACATACACTGCATTTCAAATCATCCATCGTTTATGGAAGAGTGGAACAAAGAAGCGGATTTTGTTCTTAGCCGATAGAAACTCTTTGATTGACCAAACTCGAAAAGGTGATTTCAAATATTTTAAAGATAAGATGACTGTCGTGAAACATAGACAAATAGACAAGAGTTATGAAATCTATTTAGCTTTGTATCAAGGATTATCCGGCTCTGATGAAGAGGCAAAAAAGACAAAGATGGTTTTGAAGTCGAAGATAGAATTTACAATCGAAAGGATTTTGACCGAAGTCTTGTAATTGATGAGCGGACTCAAACAGTTGCTAGGAAAGTTTCTGAATTTTTGAAAGGTTACGACCGATTTGCCAAGACTATCATCTTTTGTCAGGACATAAATCATGCTGAGCGAATGAGATATGCTATTGCAAAAGAAAACGGAGATCTAGTTGCGGCAAATTACAAGTATACCATGCAAATCACGGGTGATAATGACGAAGGCAAACGGGAGTTAGACAACTTTATTAACCCAGAAGAAAAATACCCTTCGTGACATTATGTGGCAGGACTCAGGTCTTAACGGTGACGCACAACGTGTGGAACAATTAGGTTGGATGCTCTTCTTAAAAATATTTTCGGATAAAGACAAAGAATTAGAAGCGTTAGACGACAAATATAAATCCCCTATTCCAGACAAATACCATTGGGAAAAGAAAAAAGGAAATTGGGCAGGGGATGACGAAGGAATGACAGGCGACGAGTTATTAGAATTTGTCGATAGAAAATTATTTCCTGCTCTTCGTAAAATTGATATTAGCACTGGAAATCGTCGTGCAGTAATTGTGAAAGAAGTTTTCGATGGAAATAACAATTACATGAAAAGTGGGACTAATATCCGTAAGGTGCTAAACAAACTAAATGAAATTGATTTCAATATTGCAAAAGACCGTCATGCTTTTGGAGAATTATACGAAACGATTCTAAAGGAATTACAAAGTGCAGGCAAAAGTGGAGAATTCTATACCCCAAGAGCACTCACTCAATTTATAACAGATATTCTAGACCCAAAGTTAGGCGAAAAGATGTTAGACCCTTCCTGTGGCACCATAACCTTACCCACAAGTA
>DDBL01000257.1 GCA_002333425.1 Leptospiraceae bacterium UBA2033 | reverse complement strand
TTAGTTGTCTAAAAAAAATTGCACTATAAAGTTTTTCACGATTTACCGGTAATTCATTGTAATCCTTTAATTTTACCAAATTCGCTGATTTTAATGAATAGATATAATTGATTGTAATTTCGTCTATTTCATGCCACAACCCAGGACTTGATTTGAGCGAATTTTCTGCTCTTTCGCTAAATTCCAGAGATTTCTTAAATTTCCCAACTCGGTAATTGTATTCTGCTTCTAGTATGAAATAGGTAATTAACTCTCTTTCCAATTGAAATTCATTAGCTAAATAATAACTTTCTCTTAAAGTTTTTTCAAACTTTTCTGTTTCGCCTAATCGTAAGTAAACGATCGCGGTAAATATTTTTAGTCTGGTTCTTTCTTTATTTGTAAAATGATCTTTCTCTAGACCAATTTCTGCATCTTTTACTTCCGATGGATTTTTAAAAAGGGAAAGTGCCACACCGTAATTAGTAAAAGCTTTTTCGTATTCTTTTTGTACTAAATAAATCTCACCTAGATAAAAATAATTATTCGCGAGATAAAAATCGTAATTGTGGTAATCTAAATAAAATGTATCTTTACAAAGTTCTTCTTTCTTTTCGTCTGAAGTATTTTCCTCAAATTTAGATTTTTTTAAACAGGATTCAAGTTCTTCTTTTTTAAATTGGTTGAGGAATTTGATATTAGCCTTTAATTCTTTTACTAAAATAGATTTTTTTTCCGCATTTTGTTCGATATGCGAATAAAGAGAAATATCTGATTTTACATAGGCTTGGAATGCAGATTTTAAATCTCCTTTTTTCTTAAATTCTTCGTATTCCTTTGTGTAGATCTTGGCGGCTTCGTAGTAGTTGCCTCTGGAAAATTCATTAAAGCCAAGCTCTTCTAATTTATTGTCTAAAATTTTCTCACCAACAACTGTATTGTTTAATCCTTGGTCTTTTATGAATTCACTTCTTTCTTCGATTAGTTTTTCTACTTCATCGAATTCATGTTTGTCTGTGTAGTTTGTAATTTTTACACCTTTGGTGATTAAGTTTTCAAAATCGATCGGAATCTCCCCTGGAAATCTTCCTTCCCCAATCACTCTTGCACTATCCGGTAGAGCTATACTCCAAAATTTTTCTCCAATTGAGAAGGATAGTAATTCTAGCAGTTTTCGTTTCTTTTTTTTGTATTCCTTATCCGCTAATCTTAAACTTGCTTCTGATTTTTTATAATCACCTAACTTTTGGTAACAAATTGCAAGTGAATTGTAGAGGCTAATATCGTTTACGTAATCAGACTTCCCGTTCATAGAAAGTGCAGTTGAAAAAGAAGTAATTGCATCCTTATACATATCTAATTCCATTTGCACAAGTCCAAGAAGTGCACTTATAAGTGCAATTTTCTTTTTTACATCTACCAAGTAATCATTTAGTTCAGGAATATTTTTTGTTCCAATTCTAGCGAGTAATGGGAAGTATTCGTTCTTATAATATAATTCGAGTGTATTTTTGAAATAGGGAATGGATTCTTTTGTTTTATCATTGTAAACATGAATACGAGCTAGGTTGAAGTAGTAAACAGCTCTTTGCCTGTAATTTTCAAAACGATTTTTTTCTAATATAAATTTAGATAAATTTTCAACTTCCTTGTATTCATTAAATGCTTTTGGATAATTGGAAAGGAGAAAATAGTTATTAGCCAGATTCAGATGAATATCTGAAAGTGCTTTTTTGTTTTCGTAGTGTGGTCCTAAAAATTGCAGTATCTGGCTGTAGAGTTCTATATTTTCTTCCAAATATTTATAAGGAAAATATTTAGTATATAGACTTTCAAATACTTCTGCATCTTTTTCATTTTCAGGAAATGTAATCGTATTTTTTCGAATATCAATGTATTGATAAAGCCAACCCAAAAGTAAATAGGCATCTGTGTATTCTGGATTTGCATAGATGATCCATTGTAAATCATTTTCTGCTTGTTTTAGATTCTGTAAAATCTTTGCTTTTCTTGCAAATGTTAAAGTTTGTTCGTTTATGTGAAAAGATTCTGTCTGTGCCGCGTAGGATACTAGGTAGTATGCGTAACCGTAGATAGTTGCATAGTCTAAACTTTTACGAGCAGTGTCTGCTCTCATCTTGAAGTATTCTTTCATTTCCAAAAAAGAATCTTCTTCTAAGGGAGATAAATACTGTAAGTCTCTAAAGTCACCAAATATGCGAAAGTATTTCCATCTAAAAAAATATGCCAGAGTTTCCGTTCCTCGTCCCGCAACGTCTAATCGGCGTTTGCCAAGCAAGTTTAGTTGATTTAAAAGATTTCCAGATTCTTGTTCTCTTTTTTTTTCGGAATGTTTAAAGGAATTGTCTACCATCATCTTCTGATAAAACACAGAGTAATCTCTGTAAGTCTTTTGAATAGGGAGTTTGCGTTCGATAGCCAAGGAAAGAAGTAAGTTATTATAGATAAAATTCTGAATCGACTTTTTTAATTTTCCTTTTCTTTCGTATTCTCTTGCTTTTGTTTCAAAATAGAAAAATGAATTTTCAATTTCATCTTCCGTTATTTCTACCCCTGAAAAATAATCATAGTTTCTGACAAAAGCTACTAATTCTTGATTGGATCTATCTTCTTCTCCTGTGTCTCTATAATTATCCGCTTGTAGAAGTTTACTTTTTAAATAAACGTAAGACCCAACTTTTATGGAAGGCAAATAAGCTTGGATGATTTTATTGCTCTCTTCAAATTTATCTTGTTCATTTAGAATGAATGCTCTTGTATATTTGATTAGACCAGCAAGTTCTGGACAGACCTCTTCTAGATTTTGTTCTTTGAGGTAAATTTCTATTAGCCTGTTCTTTTTTTCTTGGTTATCTTGACCGCCAATTACTTTTAGAATATCATTCATGATAAATTTTTTATCATCTCTGGTAGAATTTGGATTGTTGATGATTTCGATAAAACTATTTGGAATTCTACTCGCATTCAATTTGAATTCAAATAAACCTTCTTTTTGCCTAACCTCTGTTATCCGGTAAAATTTAGGATAATCACTTCTGATTCTTTCATAAGTTTTTTCTGCGAGGATAATATCACCTGTCTCTTTATAATAATCTGCCACGAGCATTAAGATAGAAGGTAAAAGCTCCGGGTGAATATTTTCCTTCATTTTCATTGACTCATAATAAGAATTTAACTCACTGACTGGATTTGTATGTTTAAGACTTGCATATTGAGAAATTGCGAGCGCGTAAGATAATCCTTTATTTGGATCTCCTTTTGTTTTTAACATTTCATTTAGTAAATTTTCTGCTTCTTTGTCTTCTCCGTCATTTAAGTAATCTTCCACTAACTGTTTATCAGATCTTGAGCGATACAACGGATAGAGTGGATCTGTTCCATAGTGAAGATAGATTGAGTTGAGGGCTAATTTGAAGTAACTCATGGAACGAGATTTATACAATTTTGCAAGATCATATTGTTTGGTAATACTTTCTTGTTTTGGAATTTCTCCATCTTTAGGAATAAAATAAATATTGAGTGCATTTTCTAAGGACGCACTAAATACAATTGATCCATTATTCAAACTAGAATACTTTGTGTCGAATATAGATAAATTTCCTGCTGTAATTGGGATAATTTCGCCCGTTTTTAAATCTTTGCGGATAATATAACTATGATCCAATTCATCCAATTTTTTATTATTGTTTGAATCTTCTCGAATAGATGTGTAATAGAGAAAGTTATTGTCAAAAGAAACACTCGGGCTAAAGTCCATGTATTTGTCGAATGTGATTCTTGTTTCTGTTTTTGTTTGGATGTCTATTGTATATATTTCGCCTGTCGGTTCATCTTTGAATGAAATATAATAAATCATTTTCCCGTCAGGAGAAAAACGAGGAGTAGCCCCTCCTTTGTCAGTAATTTGAATGATTGAATTATTCTTTTCCGTGTCAATGATTCCAATATTAGGAACACTCCCTCCAAATCTCCTACTAGTAAACGTTATGTATCTTCCATCGGGCGACCAGTCTGGATCTGAATCCATTACACGTTCCACTTTAGAGAAGTCTTCGTGTTTTGGATTCGTAATTACATCTTGTTTATAGTTTATAATCTCGTATGTTCCATTTAACAGAGACTTAACCATCTCTTTGGGATTTACTTGGATAACCACTATATCTCCCTCTGAGTCATAACGCTCTGAAACCATCGCAAGTTTTTTCCCATCGGGGCTAATGGCAGGTTTGTATTGAGGCGCCGGGTGACTTGTTACAGGAAGGACAACGGAACTTTGTAAGTCTCGCATAAAAATATCAAAGTTTCCATTTGCATCACTTGCAAAAAAAAGATACTTTCCATCTTTTGTTATCGAATTATAGATATTATTCCCTCGTCTTACTGTAAGCGGGAACGGCTTTTCGTTGTTATGCGTAAAATGCGCTTTGGAAATATTGTCATACTGAAACTCATTTTGTTTCACTTCCGAAACTCGGTAGGTCAAAAGAGAGCAGTTTAGCCACAGAGGCACAGAGGCACAGAGGAAGATTAACCACCGATGGACACCGATGAACACCGATATATCTTTTTTTATCACTCTTTTCGTCCCCATTTGCCGCGTTTTAGTTCGTAGTATTCTCCATCTTCTACGGTTTGGTAATAGACGAGAAGATAGTTTTCTTTTCGTTTGAGTAGTTCTTGTTCTTTTAGATTTTGTTCGGAAAGTTTTGTGATTTTGTTTTCATAAATGACTTTCCTAGATTCGTTTACCATTTTGAGTAAGTCTTCAATTTTTTGTCTATTATCAGGAAATTGTTTTTTAAATCTAGACTCGTTTAGTAAGGGGTTAATTTTGACTTGCCCGTCGAGTGCTTCTCCTACAAAGTCTTTCTTTTTGTAATCTCTTAGGTCTTTTGCTAAATAGGCAAGTCTTTTGAGTGCCGTGTAAGTTGTTTCGTCTAACTCTCCCTCTGGAATTTCTTTATCTAGTATTTCTTTTTCCCAAATGTCTGAACCTGAAGCAGATGTGCGGATAGACGATATTATCCACCCATCTTTTTCTAAGTCTTTTCCTTCTCCAATCATTTGTTTTTCAGCCGAAGTTTGAGACTGAGTAAATGTAATAGCAGGCGGACGAAGAGTTGTGCAATTTAAACTGCATAAAAGAATAATTGCCACAGAGGCACAGAGACACAGAGTTTTTAATAAATCCGTCGAATCTGTAATACGGTTCCTAGACGATAAACGCAACAGCAGTAGTGTCATTCCTCGCTTCATGACATAATGCCCACAAATCCGAATTTTTACACAATCCAATAAAGTAAGTATGAATATTCGCATTTTAGTTTGAGTCCCTCTCATTTTTATCTGTGTTCATCGGTGTTCATCCGTGGTAATCTGTTTCTTATTTATAAGCAGATAATTCGTTTTCGGTTCGCTTTAAAAAACTAGCAAGTGGAATTCTTTCTTGCGAAATCATGTCATTCTCCACATTAAACACCAAAGTATTAAAAATTGATTTTTGAAATTTGATGACTGCGTACACAAGACCTTTGGTAAGTTCTATTTCGATTTTGTCTACTCGATAACTGTTAATAATTCTGTCTGTCATCCAGTTTTCGGGACTAACAATTCGAATGGCACTTTTCCCAAAGTCTTCCCCAATGTAAAATGTACTAAAAAAAAGTTCTAAGTTTCCAATTGGATCATTTAGATTTTGTCCTGAAATATTTAAGTCTAATTTTATTTTGCCGTCATCTATTTTTTTTCGCATTTCTTTGGGAAGTAATTCTGCTAGATCTATATCTCTCACTTGTAAAACAGCAGTGTATTCAATTTTTTCCGGGTCACCGTTTCCAATATTAAATAGAATATCTTTTCCATAAATAAGTCCATTCATCGAGTGAGCTTTCAGATTGTCTATTGTCAGATTATTTTCTATATAATCAATCCTTGCCGAAAAACCAGGATTATCCCCAACAGGTTTTATAAAATCAAGTTTTGCATTTTCTAAAGAAGGGTGAGTTCCGGTTACACTTATAATGGTAATGTTAGGAGCTGCGTCTTGACCATAGGTTTTGATAAAATTGGTTTTATTTCCGTCGATTAATTCTTCTGTAGTTTTATCATTTATATCATGCAAAAATGGGATATTCATTTTGATTCCGTTTACTTCGTAAGTCTGACAACCTTTTTTGGGACACTCAGAAGTTTTATAGACGATAGACGAATCACTAGATCGCAGCGCACCTTTAATTAAGTTATCTTTTACATGAATGTCAATGTCCAAGTCTCCTTTGAAGGAGGTTCCTTTTAGCACATAACGAAAGATATCCGACTCAAGGGTTAAATTCCCATTTAACTCACCAGCATATTCTCCCAGTGGTGGATGTGCTGTTCGAGGTTTATAGAAATTACCCTTAAAGAGTCCTTTGAATTTATTTTCAAATGCGGATAATGTTATGTTGTCTATGGTAAGAGTTTCTTTTTCATCTTTGGCTATTTCTATAAGACTACCAATACTTAGATCAGGTAGTTCTAATGCAGGCAAACTTGCATGTAGCCCCAACTGAATTTGTTTTTTGGTTTTATCTTCTTTGTAATTTGTATTTCCTGTGAGAGTGAGTAAATTACCAAGGCTATTTCTTAAACCTCCAATTGTTGTGCGAAGAGCAACGGGAATTGTAGGAATCAGGTTTGTAATGTTAAGCTCGACTTTTAATTTATCTAGTTTGGCAATGATTCCATTTCTCATATCTACATCCAAATGAGAAACTAACTTCATTCCAGTTTCTTTATTTTCATTTTTTATAGTTAATACGAGGGGTTCTATGTTTAGAGTTTCTAGTTGAAAGTCTTTTTTAAAATCAAGAGTTGTTTTTAAATTTAGATCCACTTGGTTAATTCCTGAAATTCCTCTTCCTAATTTATAACGAAGTCCCTGCAAAGCTGATTTTAAATCAATGTTTAAAAGGGAAAGTTTCTCTCCTGTGACATGTATAAAAAGATGTGCTTTTCCAATTAGTGTGGGAACAAATTTTTCAATGATTACTTTGTCTAAATCCAAATGCAAATCTACTTTTTCTTTGGGGGAAATTTCTCCCTTAATTTTCATTATAATTCCGTTGTATTGACCTTCCAAGTTTTGAATGTTTAACTTTTTTAAGATAGGTAAAATATTTGTATCAGAGGAAACTTCTTTTGTTTGTAAGTCAAGTAGAGCATCTAGGTCAAAATCTAGTTTAGGCAAATTATGAATAGCCCCAAATAGTTCCACAATGATATTTTTTCCATGAATTCCACTATCTATTTTCAGGTTGTCGAGTTTACCATTTACCGTAAAAGGTTTTAGGCTAAAAAATCCCTTGAGATTCATAACCGGTAAAACGGGGATACTATCTGTTACTCTCTCAATCTTATCTAAGTCGATTAGAGATTCTAACACTTCAAAATGAATTTCTGGATTTTCTTTGAGTGCATCTTTTACTTCCCCTTTTGCTTCTAAAAATTTATTCTCGGCAAATGCAATGAGTAAGTTTTTTAAATCGACTTTGTCTTCTTCTGGAATATAATTTAGATCATAAGATATTTGAAAGCTAAAAGGACTGATATTTCCTGTTTTCATTTTGATTGGAATATGATCCGAGCCAATGTTTAAGGAAGAATTTAAAACAGGAACTTTACCCGTATTATCATTTTGCAATAATAAAGCTAGTTTTAAATCTGTTTTAATCGAGCTGGTATTATCCTTCATCGTAATTGAAATTTGGTCAGTTGGATTTAGCTGAATGGTAAGTTCGTCAATAATAGAAACCGCTTTGGGAGAAAAGGGTAGAGTGGAAAAACGTTTTGTATTTAGCAGAAAATAAAAACTAAAATTATCTAAAAACGCATAATAATACTTTTCCCCTTTTTCAGCTTCTATCTCTAATTTCAAATCATGAATGAAAAAGTTCATATACGCACTTACCGGAATTGGAAGAGATAACTCATTTGAAGATTCGGTGGGCTCTTCTTTTTTCTCTTCTTCCTTTTTTTCTTCACTTGCGACAAACAATGTTTCTGCGTTCCATTTCCCATTTCTCTGCCAAAGATGTATTTCTGGTTTGGTGAGGGAAATCTCTGTTAGTTTCAGTCTGCCTGCAAATAGTAGAGGCAGATTATATGTAACCGCTAGACGATCTAGTTTTAGAATTGGTTTTTTATCAAAATCTTCACCGGACAAAATTAAAATGTCGTTTATGATAATTCCAAACAATAAAGAAAAACGTTTTACATCTAGAGAAATACTTCCAGTCGAAGTAACCTGAAATCCTTTTTTAATTAAAAACTCACCGGTGAAAGAATTAAATACAAGTTTATACAGAATGGCTAACACTAGCAAAAACAAAACTAGTTTTCGTTTCAAAAGATTTTTTAGAAACGCAAATGTAATTCTCATAGTTAAATCCTATCAAAACAGTAAAAGATTACCACCGATAAACACCGAGATCACCGATAACAAAACGATGTTACTTTTAATCAGTATCTTTATATCGTGCGTCATTTAGCCTTAAATTATTCAACTCCATAATCCAAATAAATACCATCGCTCTTTTATCGGTGTTCATCGGTGGTAAATATTTTTATTTTTTTTTCTTTAGTTGGTCTGCGGGGGATACGAGTAGTTTACTCAAATCGTCAATTTTTTTGATATAACCTTCTGTTCCCTCTTTTTTGATTTTGCTATAACTTTGAATTCTATCTTCTATAAATTTTTCTGAGTGAGGATAGTATTTGATTAGAGTTGCTTTTTCCTCGTCAGAAAAGGGCGTTTTCATATGGGAGCCTAATTTGTTAAATGCCGCGCGTAGTTTATTGCCTCTGCTTTGTTCGCATAACAAGAGTTTGTCTACTTGTTTGTGTAAACATAAAATTCCCTGAAAACTGGCGATGATGTCTTTGATTGGTTTTTGGAATATATCTTCCAATGCATCTTCGGAGGCTACTGTTTGGTAAGTTCCCTCCGATGCGATTGCAATTTTTTTTAAGTCCTCAGCAGTTTTGTCATCTACTCCAAAACCGATGATGGAAAGTTTTATCATTAGAGTTTTGCTGTTTAACATCACTAGTTTTTTTGCTTCTTCAATTGGACTTCCGTTGCAGCTTTCTGCTCCATCCGTGATGAGAAGTAAATTGAATTTTCCTTTTTTGTCTAAAATAGATTCTCTAAATTTTAGAAGGGAATATGCAATCGGAGTGCTGAGTTCGGGTACCATTTTACTTACTTGCTCTTTTAATTCTGCTCGGTTTAGTTTTTGAAAAGGAGATTGGTGTTCAACAAAAGACTTACAGCCATTATCCTCACCGGATTCTGGTTTTTCGCCTTCTTCTACGGGAAGTTTTGTGCCATAGGAAAAGAATCCTAAACCAGCAGCAGTTGCTGGAAATTTGTCGATTAACTTTAAGGAAACTCGTTTTGCTACTTCCATTCTAGTGTCGTCTCCTAGTTTTTCTGACATACTCCCACTTTGGTCTAATATAACCACAAGATATTCGTCCCCATAAAAACCACTACAACCAGTTGGGTCACACTCATCTTTTTTGGGATCAAGTCCTGCGTATTTTTCCAACGCATCACTGATTCCGTCTTTGTCGCCATCTAAAAGAATTTCTAATGATTCACTAAGAACTGGGATAAATACGAATAAGCCGATAATAAGAATACTGAGGATAATTTTCATTTGCCTTTTGTTGTGTTTCATGAGTTTTCTTTCTCCATTTTGATTTTTCTAAGCATACAATTTCCAAACCACTCACAACGTAAACAAAACTCATCCTCTGTATTATAAGTAGGGGGAGTGCATATATTTGCATTTTGAATTTGGTAAGGTTGCAGATATTCTTCTTTTTCTTTAAAGCTAGAATTTCTTTGCATAAATTCTTTAATTTTTACATTTTGTGAGATTTGATCTTTAAAAGGTTCGTTTTTTGCTTCGATTGCTTTTTCAAAATCTTGTTTGGATAAAGTGATTTTGAAAACAATTTTATTCTCTGCATTTCTAAGAGCTAAAAAGTAAAACAAAAATCCAACCACTGCTCCACCTAAATGTCCCATATTACTGATTGGCGCAATTTCAAAAATTTCAAATAAAAATCCAATGATAAGAGAAACTAAAACTGCATTTTTAGCTTTGACTGGGATGAATAATAACAATAATTCTTTATCGGGGTATAACAGTCCAAATACAGCGAGAAGTCCAAACACGGCACCACTTGCTCCTAGAGTTGGGATTGTAAGAATCTGGTGGAGATTTTCCGGCATAACGATATACTTTGCAACTAACGCATTTCCAATGATGAAAACTCCGCCACCTAACTGTGCTGCAAAATAAAGAGCGACTAATTTTGTTTTACCTACAATCGGCTCTATGAACATTCCTAAAATATAAAATCCATACATATTCATCAAAATATGAAATGGAATTAAATCAAAAAAAGTAGAGTGTAAAAATCCATACGTAAAAATCTGCCAATAACTTCCTGCGAAAAACAAATCGGGGGTAAGTGCGAATAAATAAGTCATTTTTAGATTAGCATTTAACTGCATGATAAAAACTAGGCAGTTGATGCCTAGTATCATATTTAGTGGATGAAAAATCGAATGCCCGAATAGGGTAAACGAACTTGCATATTTCTTTTTTGCCATATTAAGAATAGATTTTACAACTCTTTTATTTAGTCAAGCCATCGAAGATTTTACTTTGGAGCGAATTGGCTTTTATCTATTTTGTTTTTATTTCTCATTTCATCTAGTTCGTTCGTAGCCTTGTTTTTTACTTCTTCGGTTGCCGCTTTTGTTGTGTCTTGGATTTGGGTTTTATCTAGGTTTGTTTTGTCCGTTGTCTCGTTGATTAATTGTTGATTTTTTTCTTTTTGTTCGTTTAGAAGCTGCTCGTTTTTGTCTTTTAAGTCATTTAACTCTGTGCTATTTTTTAACATTTGTTCTTCTAACGTTTCGCGATTAATTTGTTTTTGGTCGTCAACCCCACGGATAATTTCCTGTATCCTGTTCTTTGCATCTTCTGTTAACGAGGAAATAGTTTGGGAATCTTCTTTTAGCTCTGCTAGTTCATCAGGAGATAAATCTTGGCTTTGCACTGAATCTTTTTCGATGAGTCCTTTTTTCCCTTTTTCGATTACCATTTCTTTGCCGGTTGGTTTTCCGTTTTCGTCTAATTTTTCTATGTTTACTGCACCGTCGGATACTAACGTTTGTTCTTTGCCGCCGGATTCTTCTACGATAAATTCTGTTCCTCTAACTCCGGCTACAAAAGTAGGGGTTGCAATTACAAACGAACTTTCACCATTTAACTTTTTGGTTGTTTTGGTAAATACTTTACCTGACTTCAAGTCTAATTTTGTTTTGATGATGTTGCCATTATCCTCAATTAAAATCTCACTCAGTTTTAATTCTGAATTTTGTTTAATTCGGATGATTACTCCATCTACAATTTGGATATCAACAATTCCATCTTTTCCAGTTCGGATTGTGTCTTCTTTGAAAAAAAACATTTCTCTTTGGATCTTTTGTTCTTTTCCTTCTTTGGATACTAGTTTGTTATCCCCTTTGTTGAAAGTAACAACTCCTGCTTGTAAGTGAGTAACTTCTTTTTTTTTGTCTTTGCAATTTGTATTTAATACAAAAAGAAAAATTGTGCACAAAATGAATAGTATGTGTTTCATCGTTTTCTCCGAGTGTAATTTATGTTTAACAAAATCTTTACTTAGGAGCTAATTTAGTCAACTAAGAAAAAACTGCTTGATACTTGTCATATAGATATGTGCAGTTTCAATTCGTAAAATATTTTTCCCGATAGAAAAAGACTTTGCTTTTGTATTTTCTAAAAGTTCGATTTCTTCTTTTCTAAATCCACCTTCCGGACCGATTACTGGAATTAATTCCCAGTCAGAATTTTGCGATAAAGACTGATTTGCCATTGGATTTAGTAAAAGTAAGTTTTGATGTTCTAAAATGAATTTTTCTAATGAGTTGTAAAGTTTAATGTTTGGTATAGAATGACGTTTTGATTGAGAACATGCTTCGAGGATAATTTTATTACACCGCTCTATATTTAGATCACGCCTTTCTGATTGAAAGAAGTTGATGAAATAAAAATCTGTAATGCCTATCTCTGTACTTTTTTGGAGTAAAAAATCCAGTCGTTGTGCTTTAGGAATGGCGGAGGCTATTTTGTTTTGGGTAGTTGGAATTTCAAAATTTCTTTTTTCGATTAGTTTTCCCGTTTTACTTTTTTGTCCTACTTGAAAAAAATACGAGTTGCCATTTCCATCTCTTACTTCGATTTCTTTTTCGATTTCATTTAAACGTAGGCTACGTAAATGTTCAATTTCTTCTTTGGTTAAAGTGATTTCGTTTTGAAAAGTTTCGTTAGGTCGGAAAAATAACAATGTGTTTACTCTTTAATTTTAATAACATTTCAGTATTAGCTGTAAAAATGTAAAGGCATTGTTTTTCTAGTTTAGTAAAACATTTGAAACCAAAATATTGAGTTGTTAAGTAAATTCAAGCTTTACAGACCTGAATAGTCCTTTGCTATGGTATTGTTTCCGGTGGATTAACGGTTTTTTAGTTATTTTAAACAAGGTTTTATTCAAAAATTTATAATGTATAGATTTACTTCCCCCAAAATCAAATCTCTTTCCTATTACTTATCCTTAATTGTCGCAGTATGTATTGCATTGCAGTATGTAACTGGCTTTATTCGTATGGATTTAAAGATCCCTGCGGCTGACGGAGGAAGTGATTATCTCCCGATTTTTTACCAGATGAAAACCATGACCACTGGAGAGTCGTTTCCATTCACAGGTTTGCAAAGCCCTAGATTGGGGTTTCCATTTGGCGCCGATTGGAACGATTATCCGATGAATCATTCCTTATTTTATTCCTTAATTCGATTCATAGGAATTTTTTCCAAGAATTGGGCGGTAGTATTTAACGTATATTGGATTGGGACTTATATTTTGAGTGCTCTAACCTTTGCGTTTGTTCTAAAAAAACTCTCTTTAAGATCAGAGGTTGCTTTTGGTCTTTCGATTCTTTTTAGTTTTCTGCCATTTCATTTTTTTAGAATGGGGCATATTTGGCTTTGTTCTTATTTTATGGTGCCTCTGCAAGTTCTAGTTTTACTTCAAATTTGGGACAGAGATCCTGTTTTTTTTGGAAATACACCAAAAGAAGGCACTTTTTGGGATAGAAATCAAAAGAAAATTCTTACCACGGTTATTTTACTTTTGAGTGGTTGGGCTGGAATTTACTATGTGTTTTTCTTTTTTGCTCTGGCTGGTTTTGCCATGATTAGTGCAAGCATTCAATACAAAAGTATTCGGCATATTTTTTCTGTATTAGTTTTGTTCTTTATCAGTATTCTTTCCGTGCTACTAGATAGTATTCCAACGATCTTAAAGAATTTAAAGTATGGGGTTAATCTGGGTGGATTTGATAGAACCTATGCTGAGTCAGAATTTTATGGACTAAAGATTGCTCAGCTTTTTATTCCTTCTCCTGTTCATCGTATTACTGATTTTGCGATTTTTGGGCATAGTTACAATACGTTAGCTCCATTAGTCACTGAAAATCATACAGCCACTTTAGGTATAGTGGGAGTAGTTGGTTTTACTTCTCTAATTTTTTTCCTATTTGCAGATATAAGTAAAAAAGGATTTTTAAAGAATATCGCAAAGTTAAATATCGCGGCTGTTTTAACTGGAACGATTGGGGGATTTGGGACACTGTTTGCTATATTTGTAAGTCCATCTATTCGAGGTTATAACCGAATCAGTGTATTTATAGCTATGTTTTCTTTGATTTGTATAGGGTACTTTTTTTCTGAGCTTTACAAACGAATTTCTAAATTTGTCTATTATCCACTTCTAATTGGTGTTTGTCTTTTGGGAATTTGGGATCAAACCAGTGAAAACTTTCGATTCAATCAGCCAGTTGGAAAGTTCAATGACCAAAAAAAGTTTTTTTCTCAAATCGAGTCTCTAGCGGGTGACTCACCTGTCTACCAGTTGCCTGCAGTGGATTTTCCTGATTCTTTTTACTATAATCGACTAACTGAATATGAACAATTACGCGGGTATCTTTTTACGGAGAAAACACGTTGGAGTTTTGGAAATATATTTGGACGTTATCAAAATGCGTGGTTGCAAAATCGTTCCTACCAAGAGTCTACGCTTGATTTTTTGAAAGAAATTGCTGTGACTGGGTTTAAGTTTGTTTATTTGAACAGATTGGGGTATTCTGACAATGGAGTTCAGATGGTTGGTGAGTTATCTGAAATATTGGGGAAACCTGTTTTGGAATCCACTGATGGAACTATTGTTTTTTTTGATATGAGTGAATTCTTGAAGGCTAAGTCCGACTTTGGTTTAGATCGACAGCAATTATTAGAATCTCCGGCTTTTACTTATGGACCAGGTGGAATTACATTTAGTCATGGTTCAAAAATTGGTTACACTGCGAAGATTCCTTGTCCATCTACAATCTATTTATTTAATCCAAAAAAAGTAGAGCAGACAGCGGAGGTTTCTTTTACAATTGATGAATCTCCAACTCAAAATCTCACTCTCCGATTTTTAGGTGAGCGAGTTGAGATTGCCTATGACAAACTTCCCTACACATTTAAAGGACGGTTTCCTCTCTTGCCTGGGAGAACTAGTTTATTATTCGAGCATCCTTCGCGCCCCCATATATCTATTCGCGGTTTTTCTATAAAACCTGTGAATTAGTTAATTGTATTATAAGTAGGTAGTAAAAATAATTTAATTCAGGTAGTGTAAAAACATGGAAAAAGTATACATAGACAAAACCGCTCACGTTGATGAACGTTCGCAAATCGGAGAAGGAACTCGTGTTTGGATCAATGCACAAATTCGAGAAAATGTAAAAATTGGAAAAGGATGTTCTATCTCTAAAGATGTTTACATTGATAAAAACGTAACCATCGGAGATAATTGTAAAATCCAAAATGGGGTTTCCATTTATGATGGAGTTACTATCGAAAATGATGTATTCATCGGACCGAATGTAACTTTTACAAATGACAAATTGCCAGGTGCATTTAATGCAGATTGGAAAATATCTAAAACTAAGATTTGTAATGGAGCTTCTGTTGGCGCAAACTCTACGTTAGTCTGTGGAATTACTATTGGCGAATACGCTATGGTAGCCGCAGGAAGTGTTGTCACAAAAGATGTAGAGCCATATTCTTTGGTAATGGGCAATCCAGCCAGACATCGTTATTATGTAGATAAAAACGGGCATAACGTTGATAATGAAAAGACCTGAAATAAAAAATAGTACCATACTTGTTACTGGTGGAGCTGGATTTATCGGGAGTCATTTAGTTGATGCACTTCAAAACGCAGGTGCAAAACAAGTAATCATCATTGACAATATGTTTTTGGGTAATGAGGATAATATTGCTCTTGCGCTTAAACAGGGAGCAATTTTTTACCGAGACGATGCAGAGTTTAAAACTTCTCTAGATTATATCTTTAACAACCACAAAATTGATATAGTATTTAATTGCGCTACCAAAGCTTTAAATTATTCTTTCTTAAATCCAGCAAATGCTTTTACGACTAACGTTCTTGTGATTGAAAATCTTTTGGAATTACAAAGAGCCAAAAAGTTTCAAACTTTGTGTCATTTTTCTACGTCCGAAGTTTATGGAACTGCGGTGTATGAGCCAATGGATGAAAAACACCCAATCCATCCAACTACTACGTATGCAGCAGGAAAAGCTGCAGCAGATTTAATGTTAAAAAGTTACGTGCGTATGTTTGCATTGGATGCATTTATTGTGCGTCCATTTAACAACTATGGTCCTCGTCAAAACCATAAAGGATTTTTAGCGGGTGTAATTCCTATTACCCTACATAGAATTTTTAGTGGACTTAGTCCTGAAATTCATGGGACAGGACAACAGAGTCGAGATTTTATTTTAGTGACGGATACAGTAAAGGCAATTCTTGACGTTTATCCGTTGTTAGCCCCAGCAGAGAGTGTTAACATTTCAACCGATGGACAAATCAAAATCGAAGATCTGATTATGCAATTAGTAAAACTTTCTGGTTACACGGGAGAAATTTTAAGAAAACCGGCACGTGGATCAGATGTGCTTTGTCATATCGCTAGCAATGAAAAGTTAAAGAAGATGGTCTCATACAATCCTACTTCGTTTGAAAAAGGAATTTTAATTACTTATGAGTGGTACAAAAAATATTTAACAAAGCAGGATTAAAATGATCAAACTCATCAAACCCTATATCTCTTACTCAGATGTCGAAAGTGAATTTAAAGAAATTTTTGAGTCAGGAATGTTTACACGAGGAAAGTATGTAGAGCAATTTGCGACTACTCTAAAAGAATTTACTGGTGCAAAATATGCCTTTTTAGCCTCTTCTGCAACTACTGCACTTAGTGTATGCCTTCGTATTTTGGAAATAGGGCAGGGCGATGAAGTCATTTGTTCTGATTTTTCTTTTCCTGCAAGCGGCAATGTGATTGAAGATACTGGCGCAAAACCAGTATTTGCCGATGTAAGCCTAGAGACATACAACATGTTACCCGCAGAATTAGAAAAAAAAATTACATCCAAGACCAAAGCTGTTATTTTAGTAGATGCACTAGGAAATCCATCTGGTGCTCATCGGATACTTGAGATTTGTCGCTCTAAAAATATTCCACTCATCCAAGATTCAGCCTGTGCAATCGGAAGTTCGGAAAATGGTATTCCAGTTGGAAATATTGCGGATTTAACTTGTTTTAGTTTTCATCCTAGAAAACTTTTAACCACAGGCGAAGGTGGGGCGATTACTACGAATAATGCAGAGTATGCGGAGAAACTTAGCATTAAATTATTGCACGGTGCTGTCATGAAAAATGATATGATGGATTTTGTGGATTATGGGTATAATTACCGTTTACCCGATTTGCAGTGTGTAATGGGAATCAAACAGTTTGCCCGTTTGCCAGAAATAGTAAAAGAGCGAAATGAAATTCGCGAAGAATACATTGCTCAGTTGAGTCCTTTAGGTTTTATTGCCCAGAAGACAAGTCCAGGCACAGTTCACAATGTACAGTCCTTAGTGTTTAGAATGCCAACTGGAAAATTTAGACCCGCACTCACAGCCTATTTAAAATCAAAAGGAATTGAATCAACGTTAGGCACATACTCCCTAAGTGCGACTACCTATTACGCAAATAAATACGCAGACATTCAAAAAAATGGTCAGACTTTACAAAATGAAACAATTACTCTTCCTTGTTATCGGGGTGTAGACGTTAGTTTTGTTTGTAAAACAATTCAAGATTGGATTTCGAATGATTAGTTTTTTGAAACAGCTTTTGTTTTTTAATTCTAGAAAAAAAATTAAATCTCGTTTTAATCGAATTTTACCAAGTGGAGATTATATTTTTGATCGTTGGGAAAAAGCACGATTTGCTGGCTTTGGTGAGGGGACTTCTGTTTATGATAGTTGTCTTATTTTGGGAGATGTCAAAGTTGGGAAAAATTGTTGGATCGGACCTTACACAATTTTAGATGGGTCAGGTCATGGACTAGAAATAGGGGATAATTGTAATATATCCTCTGGAGTTCATATTTATACACATGATACAACCAAAACGGTTCTGTATGGAAAGTCTATCCAACAAGCACCAGTTAAAATCGGAAATAATGTTTACATCGGACCTAATTCCATTATTTCGATGGGTGTCACAATTGCAAACTTTGTGGTCATTGGAACACAAAGTTTTGTAAATCGAGATATACCAGATTGGCATAAAGCCTATGGCACACCAGCAAAAATATTTCCAATCACACAAGAGGAACAAAATCAACAATGAAATCTATTTTATTTGCTGTACCATTTTTAAATGAAGCAGAAAATCTTCGCAAATTTCCAGAGCGGATTCTAGAGATTAGGCGCTCCATCAAGGCACGTTGTATTTTTTTATTCATTGATGATGGCTCTACTGACGAATCTCTTTCTATTGTAAAATCTTGGAAAGAAAAAGATATTTTGTATATTAGCTTTTCAAAGAACTATGGTTCGCATATCGCATTATTTTCTGCATTAGAAAAGACTAATACTGATTATTTTACATTTATGAGTAGTGATATGCAAGAACCTGTCACTCTTTATTCTGAAATGTTTTTATTAGCAGAAAGTAAAAATGCAGAGGTAGTGCTTGCTGAAAGAGAAATTCGAGAAACTAGTTTAGGAAATCGTCTTTTTTCAAAGTTGTATAACCTTTTAGTAAAAAAACTAGCATTTCCTGATTATCCGCCCAATGGAGTTGATATAGTTTTCCTAAACAAAACAGTAATTTCCGCAATGCAAAAAGTATCTGAGAAGAATACTTCTTTTTATGGAGTACTTTTTACAATGGGTTTTGAAAAAAAGTTCGTACCATACAAACAGTTACCGCGTAAAATTGGAAAAAGTAAATGGA
The DNA here is from genome assembly GCA_002333425.1 of Leptospiraceae bacterium UBA2033. Taxonomy (GTDB): domain Bacteria; phylum Spirochaetota; class Leptospiria; order Leptospirales; family Leptospiraceae; genus UBA2033. Next base: position 2,733 of record DDBL01000257.1, on the reverse strand, counting down.
CACTCAGAAAGAAACTAAAACTTCTAGCTGATACATTTATTTCTTTTACAGTTTTACCATTGCGACTTGTTACTTATACCGGCGTAACACTATTTACCGGTGGATTGTTATATGGAGTTTTCCTTGTTGTCAATACCATTCTAAATGGTGTGGTTATTCCTGGTTATGCGACAATTGCTTTGATTTTGAGTATGGGTTTTGGGATGAATTTTCTTTTTCTTGGAATTATTTCTGAATACCTCTGGCGTATGTTTGACCAAATTAGACCAAGACCAAGATATGTGATCAGAGAAGACAATCTAGGTCAGAAAAGGAGTTAATATTAGAGTATGAAAAAGAAAATAAAAAGTCAATCAATCGCCCATATGCGACGTAACTATACCAAAGATGGACTTCTAGAAAAAGATCTAAAAACAAACGCAATCGAACAATTTTCAACTTGGTTTAATGATGCCAGAAATTCCAAAATCTTAGAGCCAAATGCAATGACACTTGCCACAGCAGACAAATCAGGATTAGCCTCAGCTAGAATTGTTTTACTCAAAAGTTTTGATGAAAAAGGATTTATATTCTTTACAAATTACGAAAGTCGCAAGGGAAAAGAAATTGCAGAAACCAAAAAAGGAACTCTACTTTTTTTCTGGGATATTTTAGAAAGGCAAATTCGAATAGAAGGAAAAATTAAAAAGATTTCTAGACAAGACTCGCAAAATTATTTTCACACTCGACCTTTTGAAAGCCAAATTGGAGCAATAGCGTCTAATCAAAGTTATGTGTTAAAATCCAGAGACGACTTAGAAAAAAGATATGTCGATCTACTACAAAAATACAAAGGGCAAACAGTTCCTATGCCCAAACACTGGGGTGGGTATATTCTTGAGCCTACGAAAATCGAATTCTGGCAAGGAAGAGCGAGTCGCCTGCACGATAGAATTCTATACACTAAAAAAAATAAAACTTGGAAAATAGAAAGACTTTCTCCTTAGTAAAATATGAATTCGACCTAAGAAAAATATCCTTCTTCGTCATCCCCGAAATCCCTTATCGGGGATCTCAAGTTCTATAAAATCCTTGATAGAACAAGAGATTCCCAATAGAAAATTTTGGGAATGACATCTAGTATCACTCGTAAGTATAAATAGAAAATTATCTTTACTGAAAACTAATCTGGCTTGAGTATAGCGTATGCCTACGAAAACTTATACTTACTACGATTATACGATCAGTCTTTGTTCTACTTGTCTCAAACGAATTAGTGCGAAGATTATTTTTGAAGATCAAAAAGTATTTGTTGAAAACCTGTCCGACACACGGCGAAGAACGCGTGTTAATCGCAACTGATATTGAATATTATAAACGTTGTAGGAATTTTTTAAAACCAGGAGAATCTCCTCTCAAGTTTAATACAGAAACTCTATACGGTTGTCCTTACGACTGCGGACTTTGTCCCGACCACGAGCAGCATTCCTGCCTGACAGTTTTAGAAATTACCGATAGGTGTAATCTCACCTGTCCAACATGCTATGCTGAGTCAAGTCCAAGTCATGGTCGCCACAAAACTCTGGAAGAAATAAATACGATGCTCGATATTATAGTGGCTAATGAAGGTTATGCGGATGTAGTTCAAATCAGCGGAGGAGAACCAACTCTTCATCCGCAGATATTTGAAATCATTGCACTTGCTAAGTCTAAGCAGATACGCCATATTATGCTTAACACAAATGGAATTCGAATTGCAAAGGACAAAGAATTTGTAAAAAAACTTGCTGAATATAAGATTGGATTTGAAGTCTACTTGCAATTTGACTCATTCAAAAAAGAAGCACTCGAAAGACTAAGAGGCGAAGACTTACGAGAAGTCAGACAAAGAGCAATTGAAAATTTGGACGAGCAGAATATATCAACTTCGCTTGTAGTCACAGTCCAAAAAGGAGTCAATGAAGACGAAATCGGGGCAATCATAGATTACGCGCTCACAAAGAAATGCATTCGCGGCGTAACCTTCCAGCCAACCCAAATCGCGGGAAGATTCCAGAACTTCAACCCTTCTACCGACCGTTATACGATGACCGAAATTCGCTCAGCTATTTTAGATCAGACAAATGTATTTACCGAAAAAGATTTGATTCCTGTTCCCTGTAATCCTGACGCACTTGTAATGGGCTACGCCCTCAAACTGGATAATAAAGTATTTCCGCTAACGAGTATGCTAGACCCGGAAGAAATTTTACAAAACACAGGAAACACAATCGTATTCGAGCGAGACGAAAAATTAAAAGGTCATCTTTTAAAAGTATTTAGCACCGCAACATCCGTAGATGCGATTACACCTGAGTTAGTCACAATGCTCTGCTGCCTTCCCAATATTGCCGCACCCAATCTAACTTATGAAAATGTATTTCGTATTATCATCATGAATTTTATCGACGCATACAACTTCGATGTGCGTTCTGTCAAACGTTCCTGTGTACATATTATCAATGATACAAGTGGGAAGATTATTCCTTTTGAAACTATGAATTTATTTTATCGTGGGGATAAGATCAAACGTTTGGAAGAACTAAGAGAAAAATAATCTTACTTCAAACTCTTTTTAAATTCTGCAAATGTTTTTGCTTTTGCAGATTGAATGAGAATTTTTTTGAGTTTTTCAATGTCTTTACTCTTTCGGATTTGTTTCATGATAGAGTCATCTTTGAGATTAAAACGAGCCTCCAAATTAAGTTGAATACC
>DDBL01000173.1 GCA_002333425.1 Leptospiraceae bacterium UBA2033 | reverse complement strand
TTGAATCAGGAATTGCTAAATTAGCTTTAACCGGAGGGACAATTTCCAAGAATGATAATGAGTTTTTTCTAAATTTTTATTTCGATAGAAAACTTCCAGGTTTAGATTTTAGAACTAAAATTTCTTCAATGCTTTGGTTAGATGAAACTTTTGATTTATGTGATAGTAGTGTTTATTCTGATTTCATTGACTTTAATATGACTTTTTTATCTAGTGGAAATAATTTTTCGGACTTACTTGTGAATCGAAGTATTGTGGGTGAACTCAGTCTTCGTAGAAACAGTGTTATCCGATCTAATCCAGGGGATACTATTAATTTGTCTGAACTATTGATGGGACAATCTAACTTAGACATAAAACTTGGTTTAACCGCTTATTCGCAAGAAGGGTATCTTAGGAATATTGAAGTAAAAGGAAGTGATGGGATTTTGCGGGGGAATGCGAATCTTATCCGCTCGGATATAAATTTCGGTTTGTTCGGGCAATTAAAAAACAAACCAATCAATTTAACTTTTATTAAAACAGGTGCGTCATGTCAAAAAAGCAAAAAATAGTTCTAACAATATGTTCCCTAATTTTTTTTCTATATTGTGGTGGGCAAGAACCAAAAAAGTCGCCCTTTAAAAAATACAATACTAAAGAGCTGTTAGGTTCATGGAAAATAGTTCCTTCTTATAATGCAAAGATTGTATTTGATAAGGATGATAGAAGTTTTTTATTTAAAGAAAATCAAAAACTAGAAATATTTGCTTTAGAAGACGTGAGAGGAGTTCGCTTACAATATAGACTAGAAGACGATAGTCCCTTCGCATACTTTCTATTTGCCGAAAAAACAAAAAATATTTGGGGTGGAATCTTGGATGATAAAGTGGTTCGAATCGTTAGGGAAGTCGAGAGGACTGAATCAATTTTAGAATAGCGCCTGACGCTTTTTTACCTGCGTTTCCATCTCCTAGGCTCATCTTTACATCTTTGATTTGACCAATCATCTCAAATCTATATTCATCATCGTTTAGTATACGCATAGCCTCTTTGAAGATATTTTCTCCATTAGCCTCATTTTGTAGAAACTCCTGACAGATACGTTTACCAGCTAAAATATTTACCAAGCCTACATCTTTCGTTGTTACTAACCTTAGTCCAATCTGAAAGGAGATAAAGCTCATTTTGTAAATGATTATCATTGGTTTTTCAAAATAGGTTACTTCTAGTGTCGCAGTTCCAGAGGATAATATGACTAAGTCACACGCTTCAAGGCATTTTGCTGTATTATCAAAAAAATACTCAACTCTTAAATTCCATTCTTCTTTTGCTAGTTTTAATTTTTCTAGTATATACTCTTCTTGAGATTTATTGATATTTGGTAAAATGAATTGTACATCTTTTTTTTGACTGTCAAATTCCTTCTTTATTTTCACAGCAGAGTCAAGCAAAGGATCAAGGAGCCTTGTGATTTCTCCTGATCTTGAACCCGGCATGAGGCAAATGGTTATTATGTCCTTCTTAATAGAAATTGGTTTTTCTGTTTCAACCTTTTCTTTCATACGAGTACAGAGAGGATGACCCACAAATTCAGAGTTTACATTGTATTCGTCATAAATTTTTTTCTCAAATGGAAATAAAACTAACATCAAATCCACACAATCCCTGATTCTAAAAATCCGTTTAAATCGCCAAGCCCAGATTTGAGGAGAAACATAGAATATGATTTTGATTCCCTTTTCTCTTAGTTTTTCTGCAAGATGTAGGTTAAATCCTGGATAATCAATGAGTATCGCATAACGCACATTATTCTCTACTGCCTTTTCTACTAAATCCTTCGCGATTCTTTTAAGTGGAAAATACTTGGTAAGAATTCCAGTAAAACCAATTACACTTAAAGATTCTATATCGTAAAGAGAAGAAAAACCAGATCGGATCATTTCATTTCCACCAATTCCCATAAAGGAAAAATCCCCACCGGTTTTACGTAATTCTTCGATTAAGTTCGCTCCAAGTAAATCACCGGAAGGCTCTCCACATACGATTAGAAATTTTTCCTTGATTTGTGGTAATTTAGGATTAACCGTAGTTTGTTTAGCCTTGGATTTTTTGATAGGAGATTTTTTAGAAGTAGGTTTAGATTTTTTTTTCTGCATTGTATTTTTGGCTCTCCATACCAGAAAAACTGATGAAATTGATTTTTAATTTGTTTGCGTGTGCGATAAATTCTTTGGGGTTAACAACGATTGTTTCATTGGCGCGAATTGCAATCGTATCACAACCTGATGAGTGCATGTTTTCTAATGTGTCAAGTCCAATGGCAGGAAGATCAAATCTTTCGTCTTGTCCTTGTTTGGTGCTTTTACAAACGACTGCACCTTTGTTTCTTGAAAGGGCACCACCGCGTTTGATGGTTTCGTCTGTTCCTTCGATTGCTTCAAGTGCCAATACCATCTTTTGCGTAACAACTACTGTTTGACCAATATCTAGTGTGGCAAGTTTATGAGCGATGTTCATTCCAAACTCGATGTCCTCTAGCTTGTCTTTTGAGATTTTCGATTTCGTATAACGTCCTTCTGGTAGAAGTAGGGATTTTAAAAATGTCTTTTGTGAAAGTATGGTAACTTTCTCTTTTTCGAATTCCTTGGCGGCAATTTCAAAAAAAGAATAGTCATTTCGATTTAGCATTTTGGCAAGAAGCGTAATTGCTTTTAGATCATAACGGTAAGTTTTTAAGATAATTTCTTTTTTTACTTTTCCTAAAAGCANNAATTCTATCTACATTTTGTTTTTTGCAGAGTTTAAATACTTTTCCAATTTGAGTAATATAAATCGGAATGGTTCTATCTTTAAAATCCCCTGCGTAAAAATCCGATTCGGAAATAGAAAAGAAAAGTGGATCTTCTCCCTTTGCTAGAGCCTCCCGCATAGCGATATGCGGAAGATCTCCAGCCCCTGCGATGATTGCAATTCTTCCCAAGTTTATTTGTCGGAAGAGGGCGTTGGAGTAACTGGTGCAGAAGTTGTGGATGAAGTTGACGGAGTGCTTGTGGAGGAGGAACTTTCTCCAGAGGAACTCTTTTTGTAATCCGTTACATAAAATCCACTACCTTTAAAAATAATCCCAGTTCCCCCAGAAATCATTCGAGAAACTTCCCCTTTATCTCCACAAAGACATTCTTTCAAAGGCTCGTCTTTCATTGCTTGAAAGTGTTCAAACACTTTATCACAGGTTTTGCATTTATAATCATATGTTGGCATATTTGAACTCTCTTGTTATTTAAGAATTTGCCATGCTTCGACGCTGCTCAGCACAGGCGCCGTCACAGAGTCACGGAGATTTGTGGTCGTTGTTTTTCACTATCAGCTCTAGACTTTGTTGGCATCGCTATTCCATTTTTTTCGTATCTAGGGTTTTACTCAAGTGGAAAAAGAGTGGTGCTGTTCAGATAGACTAATTGTATTATCATTCATTCCTTTTTATTTTTTGTTTCTGTAGGTAATTTATACAATGCTAGTCGATAGTTTAAATAGATCAAAAGTGGAATTCCGATTACAAAGTATCCCTTTCTTACTTTATGCCAAAAAACTAACATTCCTAGACCAATTCCTGGTGCACCACCAATGATTGCCACGCTAAATAATGTAATTTCCGGTATTCTGTATTCCCCATTTATTGCTTTTGATTTATCGTATCCCATCAGTAAAAACCCGACGATACTCATTATTAGAATCCATTTCATCTTATCCTCTTTTTATACAAATTTCTTTGTCTTTATTCTAATCTAATTTTCTACGTTAACCTTGTTTGAGTTATTCGATTGTGAAAGTTTAAGTTTTGTAAAATATTCTTTTCGTTATTCGCAAAATTAATGCTTAATGTAAAGTAAGATTTAGGAAAGCTTATGAAAAAATATATTTACACAAAGAATAAAAGCCAGTACTTTCCTGAAATTTTTCCTTGACGAATTTCAATTCCTTACATTTCGTAATGATAACACTTAAATTATAGAGTTTTAGTCATCGCAATCTTCAACAAAAAATATTCTGCTTTCGCACTTATCGTAACTGCTGTTACCATTTTTACCATTCTGATTTCGATTGGAATTGTAGTTGGTAGAAGGCAAATGAATCGCACTAAAATTGATAAGAAACTCACCAAACCAAATCCAATTTGCATTCAAATTACTGGATTTTCGGACAATAAAACTTTGACTTTCGGATTATTAGTTACGCTTTTTCCTACCGAGAAAAAGGCAGCGCTTTTTTTTATCAATCCTTTAGTTAGTTTTGACGAGGAAAGATTGGAAACACTCGGACCTAGTGCAGAGGCAGTTTTAACAAAAGAATTAGAGAAGATTACCAATCATACGATCGACTATAAATTATCTATTTCTGAAAACAATTTTAAACGCATCATCGATATACTTGGTGGTGTTCCTGTATACTTTGATCCAGGACTCATTCGCAAAACCTCAGAGAATTACCAACGTCGAGTGGGGGAGTATATGCTTTCAGGAGAGGATATTTCTGATTTTTTGAAGTTACGTGACCCTGAAAATCCAACTGGTTATTTAGAAAGACTTTGGAGTCAAGAGACTGTAACTTTGGTATTGTATGATAGGATTGTACAAATCCATAAGACAATTAAAAAAGAATGGCTGCTTTTATTTGCAAAGTTTTTTGATACAGATTTACTCCCTGAAGAGTTTGTCTCGCTGTTTCAATATTTACGGGAAGGTCATTTAGTTCTTTATGTTTCCGAAATGCCTGCAGAGCCAATTACTATCACGGACGGAAAAACAAAAAGAATACAATTGAAAGTCAAAGAGGAAGTAGCAAGTATCGCCTATAGCAAATTTGAATCGGATTTACGTTCAGAAGATTTTGCGGATGGGGAGTTTGCTCGTATTGAAATTTTAAATGGAACAGAAATCAACGGACTTGCAAAACAAGTGAAATCATTGTTAAACGAAAAGAGAATCAAAGTATTAACGACTGATAATGCTTGGACTCTCAACCAAGAAAATACAATTATCATAGATCGTTCGGGTAATCCTGAATATTCTTACAAAATTGGAGAAGTTTTGGGAATCAAAAATATCAAGCATATCATTGACAAAGAAGTTGGTTTAGATACCAGTATTATTCTAGGAGAAGATTTTGAAATCAAACCCGGTAAAAAGTAAAAAAACAAAGCCTGAATCTAAAGAAACAGATTCTGTTAGCCTTGATTCAAGTGTGGCTAAAGAAAAGAAACCTACAAAGGCTAAAAAGACTGTCACAAAAAAAACAAATCTAGAAGCAAAGTTAACTGACATTCCTTTAAAAGAAAAAAAAGCAGCCGCGACTAAACCAAAAGAGAAGTCGATTAGTCCTGAAACTAAAAAAATTCTAAAAGAAATACTTAATCTTTTAAAAGAAAAAAAATGTGAAGACATTGTGATCATGAACTTAGAAGAGGTTAACACGTATTTGTCTTTATTTGTAATCGCGACTGTAGCAAGTCATACTCAGGGAAGAGCAGTTGCCCGCGAATTAGAAAAAAATATGAAACAATACAAACTTGGATCGGGAAATACAGAAAAGAAAAACATCCCTGCAGAATCTGGTTGGAGTTTAATTGATCTCGGAGAAATTATCGTTCATATTATGACGGCAGAAACCAGAGCTTATTATGATTTAGATAAACTTTGGGGTGATGCAAAAAGAATTACACTTTAGTCGTAAATTCCTAACTGCATTTTCGCATCTTCGCTTGCCATAAGTCTGGGATCCCATTTTGGATTCCAGACAATTTCTACATTTGCATCTTTGATTCCTTCTACTTGTAACGCTGCGCTCAAAACTTGTGATTTTAAACTCGGACCTGCTGGACAAGCCATACTTGTAAAAGTCATCTTGATATTTGCTTCATTACTTTCATTTACTTTGATGTCGTAAATTAAACCAAGATCCATGATAGAAATAAAAAGTTCAGGATCTTCTACTGGTAGGATAGCTTGGTAAATTGCCTTTTCTAAATCGTTACGTAATTCTTCCACGGTTAATTCCTATTATCCTTTCAAAGCTTTATCTAAAGTGTTCCAAGAAAGTACAGCACATTTAACTCGCACTGGGTATTTTTTGACACCATTAAGTGCTTCTAAATCAGCTTCTTCTTCTGAGTATTCGGGAGTTTTATCTTCTAAGATCATTCCTTTGAATTTTTCGATTAAGGCAAATGCTTCAGTCTTAGTTTTTCCTTGGATTAACTCGGTCATCATGGAACCAGAGGCTTGGGAAATGGAACAACCTTTTCCTTGAAAACTTGCTTCCTTGATAGTGTCACCTTCAAAATTCAAAAACAATTCAAACTCGTCACCACATAAGGGATTCATTCCTTTTTCACGCACATTTGAATTTGCTAGGACAAAGTAGTTCCTAGGATGTTCAAAGTGATCTAAAATTACTTCTTTATAAAGTTCATCGCTTAACGACACGGGAAAATATCTCCATTACTTTTTTTAAACCTTCTATTAGTGCATCTACATCTTCACGGGTATTGTAAAGATAAAAACTAGCTCTACAAGTTCCTGCAATTCCCATTTTCTTCATATAGGGCTGGCAACAGTGGTGTCCAACACGAATGGCAATTCCTTGTTCATCTAAAATGGAGCCAACATCATGTGCATGAACTCCGTCAACGTTAAACGAAACAACTCCACCTCGTTTGGTTAAATCTCTTGTTCCATAAAGAGTGATTCCACCTAAGTCATCTAAACGCTCTAGCGCATAACGTAGTAATTCTACTTCGTGGTTGTGAATGTTTTCCATTCCAACGGAATTCAAATAGTCAATCGCGTGTGCAAATGCAATTCCACCCGCAATATGAGGAGTACCCGCTTCGAGTCTGGCAGGCAAATCGGCGTATGTCGTCCAGTCTTTTGTTACCTCGGAAATCATATCACCACCGCCCATCCAAGGAGGCATATTTTCTAGGACATGTTCTTTACCGTATAGAATTCCGATTCCTGTTGGACCAAGCATTTTGTGAGCGGAAAATACGTAGAAGTCGACGTCTAGTTCTTTTACATTGGTTCGAATATGAGAAGCACCCTGCGCACCGTCTAATAGGAATAAGGCGCCAACTGCGTGTGCCCGTTCGATGATTGGTTTTATGTCGTGAATGGTTCCTGTTGCGTTGGACATTTGAGAACAAGCAACAAGTTTTGTTCGATAGTTGATAATTGTGTCTAGGTCACTTAGGTCTAGAGTAGAGTCTTCTTTTAAAGGAATGAATTTTAAAACTGCTCCCTTTTCTAGTGCTAACATTTGCCAGGGAACTAGGTTTGAGTGATGTTCTAGTTCGTTTAATACAATTTCGTCACCGCGGTTAATATTGGCTCGCCCCCAAGTCTGAGCAACTAAGTTAATACTTTCTGTCGCATTACGCGTGTATATCGCAATTTTAGCACATTTTGCACCAATGAAGTCTGCCACTTTAATTCGAGTTTTTTCGTAAAGTTCAGTTGCATGTTGGGAGAGGTAATACACTCCTCGGTGGATGTTTGCATTTTCTTCTTTGTAGTATTTGTCAATCGCATCAATTACTTGAAATGGTTTTTGAGAGCTAGCGGCGCTGTCTAAAAATACGAGTGGTTTTCCATTCATGGTTGTATTTAGAATGGGAAAATCTGTTTTTAATCTATACGGGTCTAGGCTCATCGTTTAATCCTCAATATCCACTTCTATATCTTCACCGGAAATTCTGACTTCAAATAGCGTCAAATCTTCAGTAGCCGGCATACATAATGCTTTACCGGAAACAAGTTCAAATTTTGCAAAATGTCTAGGGCATACAATAGAGCCAGACTCCAATTTGCCGTTAGAAATCGATTCTCCATCATGGGTGCATACATCTTCAAATGCAATGATTTTGTCTGCGACTTTAGTGATGGCAATACTTGCATACCTTGTTTCGACTACTTTGATTAGACCTTCTTTGATTTCATTTAGTCTAGCTAATTTTTTGTACATGGATAAACACTCTAATTATATAATTTTTCAGTCAAACGAGATATGAGCAGATTTTGAACTTCTTCTAATGTTACGAAATCTAAAACTTCTTTTAAAAATCCTTCAATGATTAAAAATCTAGCTTCATTTTCGGTTAAACCACGAGACATCAAATAAAACAACTGCTCTTCGTTGACCTCACCAACTGTGGCACCATGAGAACATTTTACGTCATCTGCAAACACTTCTAACTTGGGCATAGACTCTGCTCGGGCAGTTCTTGTCATAGTTAGGTTGTTGTTTACTTGGCTTGCAGTTACATGAAAGGAAGCTTTGGGAATAAAAAGATTTCCTGTGAATATATGATGGGATTTGTCTTTAACCACTGTTTTAAATCGCAGGTTACTATCTGTTCGACTTGCAAAATGAGAAATCGTAAACTCAATGTCTTGGATTTCTCGTTTGCTTAGAGTAGTGGCTCCCACTGCTTTTAGGTTTGCATTTTCACCAGACAAATCATTTTTTACGAGGGTTTTTCCTTTGTATCCACCTAAGTTGAAATGAAAAAGTTGCAGCTCTGAATCTCTATTTTGATTGGAAAATATATTTCTGAAATGAAATGTAGAATTTTGAAAATCTTCAATGGAGATAAATATTGATTTGCCGCTTTCTTCTAAATCCAAATACGACACTGGATTGATTAGATTCAATTCTTCTGCAAGATCAGAATTTAGTTTTTCATAAATAGAGGAATTGGAAAATTTTTCTATTTTCCAAATTACAAGTGGACTAAAGGAAGTCTCTCGCACCGGATAATTGATATTTAACTGTATTGGGTCTTTGATGTTTGTATTTTGTGGAATTTTTGCTAAGATTCCAATATCAAAAAAACTTAGATTTAATAGACCAAAAAAGTTAGATTTATTTTTTTCGAGTAAAGTCTGAAACGTAGTTTCTATATAAACTTTGTCGTAGGAATCCAATACAGAAAATTCATTCGTATGTATCTCATCAGTATTGATTGAAAAAGTGCAAATTTTTATTTTGGGAGAAAGAAGAGTTTCAAGCGAAAAATTAGAAAGACTTACTTTTCTCCAAGATTCCATTGTTGTATTTGGAAAAGCTGTTTCTTTTAAAAGAGCAAAGGCAGATTTACGTAACTCGGAAATCCATTTTGGTTCTTCTAACAAAGAAAGTAATGTTTCAAACTTGGATTCTAAAAAAGTTTTTTGAGAAAGTAATGCTTCCATAGTTTACTCTTTGGTAGCTCCGGCGGTTACCCAGTCGTATCCGTTATCTTCTAGTTTTAGGGCTAATTCTTTTCCACCGGTAAGTGCGATATTTCCATCAATGAATACGTGTACAAAATCAGGTGTAATGTAGTTTAACATTCTTTGGTAGTGGGTGATAAGTAAGATAGCATTTTCACTAGACTTGTATCTGTTAATTCCATCGCATACAATTTTTAATGCGTCAATGTCAAGACCAGAGTCTGTTTCGTCTAGGATAGATAAGAGTGGTTTAAAAAGAGACATTTGCAAAATTTCATTTCGTTTTTTCTCACCACCGGAAAATCCATCATTGACATAGCGGCTAACAAAGGAATCGTCCATCTGTAAAAGTTTCATTGCTTCTTTTAGGTCTTTACGAAAATCTTTGATGGCAACTTCTTTTCCTGTGATGCTTTTTAAAACAGTCCGTAGAAAGTTTGCAACGGTTACACCTGGTATGCCGGTAGGATATTGAAAACAAAGAAAAATTCCTTTTTTGGCTCGTTCGTCTGTTTTTAAATTGAGAATCGATTCCCCTTTAAATAGAATGTCACCCTTTGTGATTTCGTAATTGGGATGTCCCATGATGATATTGGAAAGAGTACTTTTCCCTGAACCATTTTTTCCCATGATTGCGTGAATTTCGCCGGTATTGATGGTGAGGTTTACACCTTTTAGAATTTCTTTCCCTTGGATGTTTGCGTGTAGATCTACGATTTTTAAAAGCTCAGACAATTTTTCTAGTCTCCCTAAACACTAATGCCATATTTCCATCTATTAGACTTAGTGCAATAGAAAACTTTTGACTAAACTCACTGCTGTACAATTAAGAAAAACATTTAAAGATTACCACCGATGAACACCGAATACACCGATAACAAAACGATGTTACTTTGGTTCAATATATTCTTTTTCGTTTGATAACTGTGCATCGTTTAATCCCATATCATTTTCACTCCATAACCAAAATAGAAAACCATCGTATCTTTCATCGTTCTTTTATCGGTGTCCATCGGTGGTAATCCTTGAGCAGTCCCTTAACTAGAAGTATCGGTCTGCTTTTACTGGTAATTCCAGTTTACCCTAGCAATTAGAATCGTGTCGCTCGATATTGTGAAGGTGAAGATTACGTATTGCGATTGTGTTTGGATGTCGTAGAGAGGTTTGGTTACTCCCCATTTCTTTTTGAAAAAATAGGTTTCTGATTTGTGTTTGATGAAATAAGGTTTCCATGCGTAGTTATTTTCCGCATGGGAATCAGAAATGAGCCATTCATTTTCTCCGACTCTTGAATAAGACGGGGACGTTTGGTAGCCATTCATGTCAGTGAGTAAAACATGGATTATGTGGTTGGGGAAGTCTTTTAATCTATGCGCTAAAATATCTTGAGGTCGAATTGATGCGTCAGACGACACCTTTTCCTCTAATTTTTCAAAAATGGTAGAAAGGGTGTCGATTAAGTATTGTAATTTATGGAAATCTTCTACAATCTCCATAAACCTAATTCCACTAAATTTTTCTAGACTGTCTTTTAGTTCATTAGAGAAGGACTGTTTGGATTGAAACGCGTTAGTTGCTTTGGAGAAATAAAATCCTTGGAGGAGACTTGCGCCCATTTTGAAAGCGAGTGTGAGTTCTTGTTCTGTTTCAATTCCTTCGAATAATAACTCAGAACCAAGTTTGACAGACATTTCGGATAACGCAGTTAAAACTTGCATAAATGAGTTACTGCCTAGCGACTCACGCATAATTTTAATATCTACTTTAATAATGTCAGGATGAATATAACCAATTCTTTCTAGGTTAGAAAATCCAACACCTACGTCGTCTATCGCAATTTTAAANNCCGTATTTTTCAACCAATTGAATCATATGAAATCGACTTGGATCGAGTAACTCTTCTTGGTGAACGTTAGAAAGCATATTTGGCATCATGTTAAAAAAAAGTTTTGTGTTGGAGCCAGTTGATTTTAGATAACGGATTGCTTTTTCTCTAATGAGTCTGTCTACTTGCACTTTCTCGGAAAGGTTAGTAGTTTTTCCATGAAAGAAGGCGCCAAGGGACATATAATCTTTGTGACTTGCGGAATAAATTCTGCCTAGTACTTCATAACCGAGAATATCTCTTGTAATGGTGTTGATGATTGGTTGAAAGTGAGGAACAAAATTATCATCACTTAGAAACTCGCTACTAATTTCAGGTAGAATTTTAATCATATAAATATTAGTTCTCTTTCTTTTATTGACTACTAATAACGAAAAAAGCAAGGATTTTCTGCTAACTTTTCCTATTAGAAACAGGTTTCTTTATTGCAGTTTGCATATAAAAAAAATTGTCTTATGCAACATAGGATATATATTAAAACAATTCATTCAAATAGTAAGCATATTTAAACTATAAAATATAAGGTAAAATGTAAACAGAGTTTGACATAAACTTAGCTTAACAAATTCTTATCCTATCATAGAATTACTTTAGCTAGTAAACACTTTTCTGAAATGGAAAATTTTGAAGAATTAAAACATAAAGCTCTTGAGGACTGGGAACTGGAAATCAAGTTTCGATATATTACCGATGAAGATTTACAGCAGATCTATAGTCTCTTACAGCAAATTTTACAGAAGATAGGTAAAGTATACATATGCGAATATATATTTATGATGCTAAAAGAAATTTTAGTAAATTCAATCCGAGCCTCTGCAAAAAGGGAATTTTTTGCTAAAAATTCTTTAAACCCAGAAAATCCTGACGATTACAAAGCAGGTATAGTTCGTTTCAAAAATGAAATTATCCTCAATTGGTCTGAGCACGAAGGTTTTTTAAAACAATCTAAATACTTCATTACCCTCAAGTTTAAATTTGATAAAAAATTAGTCATTGAGGTTACTAACAATTCGCCTCTAGTGGAACATGAACAAATTAGGATCAAAGCACGATTAGACGCAGCAGACAAATATAAAAATATCCTAGAGGCTTACAGCGATCATTCTGACTCACAAGAAAGTGCTGGTCTTGGAATTGTGATGACTGTTTTACTTTTAAAAAGTATTGGGTTAGATAAATCTTCTTTCAAAATAGAATCTCGAGAGGGTAATACTGTTTCTTCTCTTACGATTCCTGCCCAGATTATTCCTGCAGAAATTACCAATGAAATTCGGGATAAAATTTTACAAGAAGTGGATATGCTTCCTTCTCTTCCTAAGTCTTTAAAGAAAATCATGGAAATGTGTAGTTCTGAGAATTTAGATTTTTCAGAATTAGCAGCAGAAATTGAAAAAAATCCTGCTCTTAGTGCTGACTTATTAAAACTTTCTAACTCTTCTAGTTTTGTCACAAGAACTAGTGTGAATAGCATTTTACAAGCAATCAAAATTGTAGGTTCAAATAATGTTTTGAATATGCTTTATGCAGTGAGTTCTTATAAAGTGATTAAAGAAAAGTTTCCTAGAATGGAGAAACAATGGGAACATGCAAATAAAACTAGTATCTATGCTATGAAGATTGCAGAAGATTTTGGAATGACTAAATCTATCGAATCGATTAACGTAGGTGCTTTATTACATGATATTGGAAAAATTCTATTACTTGCTGTGGAAGGAAAATTATTCGCAGCGATCCAAGAGCTAACTAAAAATCTACAGATGGAAAATACCAAAGCTTTAGAAGAGGCATCTATTGGGATTAGTCATTCTGAATTGGGGACTCTACTTGCGCATAAGTGGAATTATCCTCGTGAACTTTCTGCAATAATTGAATTTCACCAAGATCCTTTTCTTGCACCAGAGGAATTTCGTAGAAGTGCAGAGGTTGTTTACTTTGCAAATATTCTCGCAAACAAACTAGATGGCGACGTGAATTTTTATTCTTATGACCTTGGTGTTTTACATAGTTTTAATATTTACTCAATCGAAGACTTTAATTCCTTCCATTACAAGTTAGAATCTTACTTTCAATCCAATAATAAAAACCCATTCTTTGGTTAGAGAAGAGAAAATTTTTACTTTTCAATTCATAGTTAAAATACAGCCTGTAAAAATGTAATGTTTGCCACAGAGGCACTGAGACGCAGAGGCTTTGGGGTTATGCTATTTTTATTCATATACGTCATCCCAAAGAGAGCGTATGGAAATGTGGATTCAATTAGTTGTTGTGATAATAACAAAATCCTGAATTACTTAACCAAGCAATATTCTATGCAAGGGACTCTCTTAAAATTTCTCCGTGCCTCTGTGCCTCTGTGGCAATTGTAGTTAAGTAAAAATCAAAGTAAGGATTTATTATTATGAGTGAAATACCAGAAATCGTTCCTGTGGGAACTTTACCTCCAGTGGGAGTTGTTCCCAAAAAAATGTATGCGCAGGTTATTAGACCAGAGCGTTTTGGTGATCCAGAAAAGGCTTTTCAATTAGAACAAATTGATGTTCCTGAAATCAAACCAGACGAAGTTTTAGTTGCTGTGATGGCAGCAGGGGTTAATTACAATAATGTGTGGGCTGCTCTTGGTTATCCGGTAGATGTGATTGGTGCGAGAAATAAAAAAGGTGAGCCTGAAAAATTTCATATCGGCGGATCTGATGCATCTGGAATTGTTTACAAAGTTGGATCTGAAGTTACCAATGTAAAAGTAGGGGACGAGGTTGTAATCCATTGTGGTATTTGGGAAAAAAATGATCCGTTCATCAAAGCGGGCGGCGATCCGATGTTTGCCCCATCTCAATTAATTTGGGGATATGAAACCAACTGGGGATCATTTGCACAGTTTTGTAAAGTACAGGATCATCAGTGTTTGCCTAAACCAAAACATCTAAGCTGGGAAGAATCTGCGGCATACATGCTAGTAGGCGCTACCGCTTATCGTATGTTACACAACTGGAAACCAAACGATGTAAAAGCGGGTGATCCAGTTCTCATCTGGGGTGGCGCTGGTGGACTAGGATCAATGGCAATCCAAATTGTAAAAGCGGCAGGCGGAAGACCAATCGCTGTAGTGAGCTCTGATGACAAGATTGACTATTGTAAAAAGTTAGGTGCCGAGGGTGTAATCAACCGAAACAATTTCAAACACTGGGGAGCAATTACATCAGACATCAACAAACCAGAAGTATTCGCAGAGTGGACAAAAAAAGCCCGCGACTTCGGAAAAGCTCTTTGGGACATCTGGGGCAAAGGTGTAAATCCAAAAATCGTATTCGAACATCCAGGTGAATCCACAATCCCAACATCTGCATTCGTTTGCGAAACAGGTGGAATGATTGTAATTTGTGCCGGCACATCCGGATTTAACGCTACTGTAGATTTACGTTATCTTTGGATGAGACAAAAAAGACTACAAGGTTCTCACTTCGCAAACGATGAAAACAGCAAAGGGTTTAATGACCTAGTAATCGCTGGTAAGGTAGATCCTTGTTTGTCGCGCACATTCAAGTTTGACGAAACAGGTGCTTGCCACCAACTCATGAAAAACAACAAACATCCACATGGTAACATGTCGATTTTAGTTGGTGCTCCGAGTGAGGGTTTAGGTAAGAAGTAATTAGCGTTATCCGCTTATTGGCAGTGTGAATGTAAACACACTGCCTTTTCCCTCTTCACTTTGAACTGAAATATCTCCACCCGATTTTTTAATAAATTCATAACATACAAGAAGACCCAGTCCTGTCCCGTCTTCTTTATTTGAACCCTTTCGCGTAACGTTACTACCTAGTTTGAATAAATTATTTTTAATTTCAGGTGGCATTCCCATTCCTGTATCTTGAACTGAAACACTAAGCATATCATTTTTAATCAAACTCGAAATAGTGATAGATCCATTCTCTTTTGTAAACTTCACTGCATTGTTTATTAAATTACGAATTACTAAGTCAACTAGATTTTCGTCCGCATAATAGAAAGTATCCTCTTTAATTTTAGAGTTAAGAGTAATCTTCTTATTTTCTGATTGTAATTGATAGACATCGAAAATTTTTTCAACGAGTGGACTTAGTTTGTTTTTATTAGGATTTATCTCAATGTTGTTTAATTGCGATTTTGCCCATTGGAGTAAGTTTTCTAGGAGTTTAAAACATTTATTTGTAGAGTTGTTTATGAGTCCGACTATTTTTCTCATTTCTTCTTTTTCAAGTGAATCAAAATCTTCCATTAATATTTCGGAAAGACCTAGTATACCAGAGAAAGGATTTTTAACGTCATGCGCAATGATAGAGAAAAATTTATTCTTCATTGTATTTAGTTCGGCTAGATCTTTATTTTGTGTCTCTAGGTTCTCCACTAATTTGGAAAATTCTTTTGCTTGAAATTGAATGGTAAGTTGATTATTTAGTCTTGCTAGAATTTCTTCACTTTGAAATGGTTTGGAAATATAATCCACCGCACCTAACTCAAATCCTTTCACTATATTGGCTGTATCATTTAACGCACTGATAAATATGATTGAGATTTTTGCAAATTCAGGTTTACTTTTAATTAATTTACAAAGTTCAAAGCCATTGATTCCAGGCATCATGATATCGAGTAAAATTAAATCAGGAATGTCTTTTTGTATTCTATCCATTACTAATTTACTATCTTGCAATGTAAATAATCGAAATGGATATTCTTTTAGTAAATTGTATAAAACTCTTAGATTAGTAGGCTCATCATCTACGATTAATATTTTAGCACCATCAAATTTATTTAGAATCATTTTTCTCTCGCAAGTAAATTGGTAAGACTTTCTACCAATAAATTAATTTCAAAGTGATTTGTAAATTTTTCATATCTAACCCAAAGAGTATTCTGTTCTGGAAATTTTTCTTTTAGAGTTTGAATGATATTTTCAATTTCTGTGATTTCCCCTTGTTTTGCTGCTTCAAGTAGTTTGTCAAGTAACTCTTTATCTATAACTAGTGGTTTATCGTCCTTATCCTCAAATTTACTTTCTTTCGGCGTTTTTATTATCCAATCCATTTTTAAACAGGGTGTTATTTTAGTGATAAGTTCGTTGTATTGAATTGGTTTAAAAATAAAATCATCAGCACCCGCTTCGATACACTTGTTCCTAGTTTCATTAAATGCTGATGCAGATGTTGCTATAATTTTAATATGCGCATACTTTGGATTATTCTTTAAGATACTAATTGCTTCATATCCATTGATACCAGGCATTCTTAGATCCATAAAAATCAAATCAGGAGAAAATTGTTCTGTTTTTTCTAACGCATCTTTTCCGCTATCCGCTTGCTCGATAATAAAATCTAGGCGCCTGAGCATTTTATCAAATAAAATTCTATTGAGTAAATTATCATCTACTATCAGTAATTTTTTTCTATTTCCTTTGTAGCCGATAACTTCATCAAATACAATTGTGTCTTCACTGAAACTTTGTGTTTCTTCCAATTCTATTTCAAAACTGAAAATACTTCCTTTCCCAATTTCTGATTCAAGATGGATCTGTCCGCCCATCATTAAAATTAGAGATTTGGTAATCGATAGACCAAGTCCCGTACCTTGAACGTATGCTCCTGAATTGATTTGACTAAATGGAATAAAAATAGTATCTTGATTTGCTTTGTTAATTCCTCTTCCTGTATCTTTTATAGAAAATAGAACTTTAATTTTATTTGTTTGTTTGGCAGTGACTAAAGCGGATAACAGTATTTCTCCTTTCTCTGTATACTTGATTGCGTTACTGAGAAGATTCAGCAGGATTTGTTTTAACTTTTGTTCGTCTGCGAGTATTATATTTGGAAGATCTGGCGAAAGATTTACTTCAAATCCAAGCCCTTTTTCTATAGCTTTTATTTCTAACATTTTACTAATTGTTAGAATCAGTGCATGTAGAGAAAACTTTGTTTTATATAGTTCTAATTTCCCTGCTTCAATTTTAGATAAGTCTAATATATCATTGATGATACTTAGGAGATGTTCGCCACTTTTATTGATGAAACTGATATGTTCTTTGTCATTACTGTTTATTTCTGTTGACTGTAATAAAATTTGAGAAAATCCAAGTATGGAATTTAAAGGTGTTCTTAGTTCATGACTCATATTTGCGAGAAACGCACTCTTTGCATTATTGGCATTATCCGCTACTAGCGCTTTTTCTTTTATTTGTTCATTTAAAACTAAGAGTTTTTGGTTTGCCAGATACTCACTTGTTATATCAGAGAAAACCCAAAGTTGACCTTGTGAATTTCTATAATGTGTTTTTAGAACTGAAACTTTGTAAACCAAGTTTATCGGGTTTCCATACAGCCAATACCAATTATGCGCTTCTCTATTTGTACTTTCAAAAATCTGATGTCCTCTTTCAATAATCTCATCTTTATTATTTGCAGAATTTCTAAGAGATTGCATTGCCAAAGAGACAGTTTCTGGTTTTGGATTTTGGATATTTATTTTTAACATTTCTCTTGCTAAAGTATTTAACCAAACAAAGTTTCCATCTTCTTCAAAATAAATTACAACCTCCGGAATAGTTTCCATGATAATATTAAATTGGTGATTTTTTTTGGCTACGGCTTCTGTTAGATGATTTGCTTTAAATCTCTGAGTAAGCGCAATATTGCTATTTTCTAAAAATGTTATTAACTCATCGGTTAGTTTTTCCTTTGGAATTAATAATACAAATGCACTTTGAATTTCAGAAGTTAAGATTGGTAAAATAACTAATCTGTGATCAATAGAAAATCCATACTTTTCTGCTTCTAGAATTTCGACCTTTTTTTCTGATTCAAAAATTGTAAAGTGCTCGTCTTCCCAAGATATTTCAAAATCTAGCGGGTAAGAGCAAATAGTTTTGATTGTTAATTTATCTAATTTTTTACAAAAGAGTGTTGCCGTTGAGGCTACGTATTCGTGCAAACTTTCTGTATAGTATTTAGTAATAGTTGTGCTTTCTCCGTATCCAAAAGCTACAATTTTTTTCCAGAAATTTATAAATAATGCCTCCAAAATTCAATCCTTAATTTGGGAGATAATCTTCCAATACCGCTATGATTTCGGTTGGTGAACTGAGATGTGGAAAATGCCCTTTTGCATTGATTTGCACTTTTTTACTTCCAGCAATTTTTTCACTCATATAGTCGGGCACCTCGGATGGAACTGCAATATCTTCTTTTGTTTTCATAATTAAAGTTGGAATTTTTACTTTCGGCAAATCATTTCTATGATCAGAATAAAAAATAGTTCTAGCAACAGAAACTGCGATATCAGGTTGAATTGCTCCTAAAGATTTTGCAAAGTATTCAGAAAGTTGCGATTTATCAGGAGTATTCATTGCCGCTTGTGCAAATCCACTCACCCAAGCAAAGTAATTGTTTCGCATGGACTCAAATAATCCTTCTAAATCTTTAGTATCAAATCCGCCAATGTAATTTGTATCATTCAGATATCTAGGAGAAGAACCAATCATAATTAGGCGCGAAAAAAGAGAGGGATCTTTAACTGCGGCTAACAACCCGATCATTCCTCCCACAGAATGACCTACTAGAATAGAATTTTTTAGATGTAGTTTTTTACAAATTTCAATTAGATCTCGGGAATACATATAAAGACTATCGTATTTATTTGGGCTGTAGTAATTTAGGTCTGATTTGCTTGAACCCATATTCTCGAATAATACGATTTTATACCTATCCTTAAAATGAGTAACAACATCGTTCCAAATCGTTTGGTCTGTTCCAAAGCCATTTGCGAAAACGATAGTACCAATTGGATTAGTTGGTTCTATAATATTGATGTTGTGTTTACTTTGAATGTCCATTTTATGCCTTTATTGATTTTTAATTTAGAGAAAATATGTATTATCCACAATTATATTTTGCTGTTAAGAAGTTATTGGAAATGATACAGTGAAGCCTACTTTGATGGAAATAGTATTCCCTGAATAATCGTTGAAGTTTGATACTTGTATAGTTGCGTCCATTCTTTGTAAGATCATTTTAACTTTTGTTAGCCCCAGACCATAATTCAAAGAAAGAGACTCCTCAGTGATTGATTTTTCGATTCTAAAGAATGGCTCGAAAATTAGATTTACGTATTCGTCTTTAATTCCTTCTGGTTCTTTGTTGCCGTTTTTAATTGGTTTGTTTAAAACTGTAATTTTTAAAGTATCTGATTCGATTGTAGTAAGGACGGTGATTAACGTATTAGACTGTGAATACTTGATTGCATTAATTAACAACTCTGTAATTACTTCGTTAAAATATTCTAAATTAGATTTGATATAAAGATTTGTAGGTAGTTTGTTTTCTGAAACAACAATCTTCACATTTCTGGATATTGCATTATCAAGTTGTTTTTTTGCAGTTTGTAGAATCATTGTATAGATTGAATCCAAACTTAATTTTTGAAGTGGAATCCCATTTTCAAAAATTTTTTCAATATGGCTGAAGTAATCTAAAACGTTTCGCGCATAATCAGAATTAATCTTTAGAATCTCTATCATCTCGGGGTTAACTAGATATTCCCCTGATTCATTTTTAGGTGACATGAGAATCATATCTCCGATAGATGTGAGTAAACCAAAACCAAGTCCTTGTCCTAAATGAATTTTTAGATTACTAAATAGATTTCTTTTTACTTGGTCTTGGCTATAGATTTCGTCTGATTTTGATTGTGCTTTGTAATTAAACCAATTGATTTGATTTTCTAGACGAAGAGTTTTTTCTTTTTCGTAAATGATTTTATCTTTTCTAAGTAAAGCCGCTTCCATTGCCCTCACAGCTTTCATCATAAGCTCTTCCCTTTTGACTGGCTTTACGATATAATCAAAAACTCCCAGTCGCATTACTTCAATTATGATTTTACTTTCATCATGAGAGGAAACTACCATAATAACCAAATCTTGGTATAGATCTTTGATTTGTTGAATTAGAGATTGTCCGCCCATACCAGGCATATCTAGGTCAGTGATTAATAAGTTAAATGAT
Source organism: Leptospiraceae bacterium UBA2033 (assembly GCA_002333425.1). GTDB lineage: Bacteria > Spirochaetota > Leptospiria > Leptospirales > Leptospiraceae > UBA2033. Next base: position 1,900 of record DDBL01000173.1, on the reverse strand, counting down.
GGTTTTTCTTTTTGAATTTTTTGGAAAGCGTCTAATCCATCTTCTGCGGTATGAACTTCGTAATTCAATTTGCTTAGGTAACTCGCGATAGTCATTCTTATAGAAGGATCATCATCTGTTACTAATACTTTTTCTTTTATCATATGCCTATCAAATTCCTAACTAAAAAAATAATTTTAAAATGACAACGGTTAAACAGTATTATCCTCTTAACGGATAACAGGTATAAACCATTGTAAATTGTAAGAATGAAAATTTAAATATTATTCATTCAGAGGGAATAATTTTTATCCAACTGATTCTTACAAGAAAAATATCATTTAATCTATGTTAAACCCTAAAAATAGATTGATTCTAAGTTACACTCAAACGAATTGTTTTTAGGAACAGGATTTTTTAAATGAATATAAATCAACCATGCACAATTTTAATTGCAGATGACAATGACGAGTACAGAAACGTTGTAGAGCATACCCTTAAAAACTTGGGTTATGATGATCTGTTGCGAAAGGCAAAGTAAAATAAAAATTAGTCCCGCCATTTGGGTTGTTTTCTGCCCAAATTTTTCCTTTGTGTCGTTCGATTAATTCTTTACAGAGTAAAAGCCCAAGTCCATTTCCTTTTTCGGCTTGGGTTCCTAGAGTCGAGCTCATATGAGAGATTTCAAAAAGAGTATCAATTCGATTTGGAGCAATTCCGATTCCATTGTCTGAAATTGTAACTGTAAAAAAAGTATTACTCTGCTCGAGGTATATATTGATTATCCCACCAACATTGGTAAACTTGATAGAATTGGAGATTAAGTTTCTTAGAATAGTGGTTAGCATATGCTTATCCGCTAAGACAAATTTATCTTTGGTATTAAAAAACTTGATGTTGATTTTTTTTGTGTTAGCCATTAGACTCAAATTGTCAATTACTTCTTGGCATATGACTTCAAAGTCAAGATTTTTTGGATCAAAGGTAAAATTTCCAGATTTGGTTTTGGTCCATTCTAAAATTTCGTTTAGGAGTGTGTAATATCTATTTGCCGAATCATTGAGTAGATGAATTAACTTTTCGTTTTCTTCCTTGCTATATGTACGAATATTCTCCGTGAGCATACTTAATATTCCCAATATACTACTGAAAGGATTTTTCAGATCATGAGCTAGAATGGATATGAAACGATTCTTATCTGCATTGAGTTTTCGAAGTTCTAAGTTTTGCTTTTGCACATTCTCTTCGCTTTTACGAAGTGCAATTTCAATGTTCTTTAGCTCCGTGATATTTCGTCCGACTCCTATGATTCCGATTGTTTTATTTCCTTCAATGAGTGGCGAGAGAGATGTTTGATAATAAAGAATAGAATTTCCAAGAATAGCACTCCATTCATAAACGACATGCTCTCCGCTTAACGCTTTTTCATTTGCCTGCACATGAATTTCTGCGTTTTCACCAAGTAATTCTTTTGTGGACTTTCCGATAAAGTGAGACTTTGTTAGCCCCGCCTTTTCTACCCAGTCTCCGAAAACTCCTGTATGTTTTTGTTCTGTGTCTAAAGTAAAAACAATATCGGATGTGGAATTGATATAGTTTTTAAATCTTTCTTCACTTTCTTGTAGAGCAAGTTCGGCTTCTTTTCTCTTTTGTATGAAATCTTCATAATCCTTTCTAGGAACATTCTGTTTCAATCTGGTTAATTCCAGCTCCAGACTTTTTACCTTGTTTTCTAGCTCCTCATAGGTTGGTTTATTCGGGTTCATACAATTTGTAGACTATGTGAATTTTAAAAATTTGTAAAGTAATTTAGAGCTAACGTTCATTACAATAAACGTAACTACTCAGAATAAGTTATTGCCACAGAGGCACAAAGACACGGAGAGAATCAAAGAGAGTCTATTTCATAATATAATGTTTA
>DDBL01000102.1:50993-67761 GCA_002333425.1 Leptospiraceae bacterium UBA2033 | reverse complement strand
ACCAAAAAACTTTCTCGATGAGATGAACAAACCTCTTCTTCGACACCACGAACCACTTGCGAATAGTCGCGAAACGTTTGCAAATAGGAAACACCAAAGACAGAAAGCGACTTTCGATGATCCAAAATTACAACGATAAAGGCTAACAACGTTATACTTCTCCAAATTAGTTTAAAAATCATTTTAGAAAAAAAAGAATGCATCCTAATTTTAAAAAACTCCTGATGAAAACGCAAATGAAACTGTTCGTCACGAGTGATTTCAATCAATGCCGCACGCATTCCAGAAAGAGGAAGCTCACGAATAAAAATTTTATAAAACACAACACTAACAGCTTCAGCAGCAAGTAAAACTAAAAGTTTGAGCCTAATTCCAAGTAACCGACGACCAAAACTAAATAGACTTTCCGTCCAATTATGCTGTAGAATTTTTCCACCAAGACTTCGAACCATTAGAGTTAGGACTCGACCATGTTTACCTTCTTCTTTTACAAACAACTTCAAACACTTCCGATACGTTTCATTTACACCAAAAATTGAAACAAAATCAATCTGTTTTGCAATCCGCCCTTCTCCCGATTCCCCCAATTGGAAAATTGCCAGAGAGCGGCGAAGAGCGATTATCTTCTCCTCAGACATTCCAGAAATCGATTCTATACTCTGTCTCGTAGGCGCTAACGCATTTTTTTGAAAATACGAAAGCCATTTTTTCCAACTGGGATTTCGACGGCGTAATTTTATTTTTTCCCAAAGCAAACGGCGAACTCTCGTTTTCCCCAAAAGATTCACAACGAAGGTAATAAGTATTATCCGTAAATCCATTCCAAAACTTTGCAGTTGCAAATACGAAAAGTCAAAACACCTAGATATACGAGCACCCCTACCCCCATAAATCTGAGCAAGACCGGTTAATCCTGGTTTGACGCTAAATCTTTTGATATACTTATACTGCCCCCAGCCTAGCCGATCAATATCGTATTTAGTTAGCGGTCTAGGTCCCACAATATTCATATCCCCAAACAAAATATTAAACAACTGTGCAAGCTCATCAAGCCCAGTCTTCCTAAGAATCGCCCCAACGCGCGTAACCTTCCCATCTCGCATAGTACGAAACTTATAGACAAGAAATGGAATCTCCCTAAGCCCAACTCGCTCCTGCAAAAAGAAAACGCCACCCCTATCGTCCAAATAAATACAAAGGGCAATCAAAACCATAAGCGGCGCAAAAATCAATATCGCTAAAATCGTAAGTGTAAGTGTTAGAATTTGTCTCATAATACACTCACTCTAACAGATTCTTTTTTTTATTCCACCTCCCAAGTGCGACTAGAGTTGCACTCAAGTGCAAAGGGAATTTTTCTAACTTTGTATTACCTTACGCAAAATCAAAGCAGTCGCCTTTGCATCGTCTAAAGCACGATGAAATTGAAAGTCCACCACCAATAAAATAATCACCATAATTCAAACCTGACACTCGCACTTCTTTTCTAAGTAGAGGCAAATCATAATAAATCCCAAAGCTTGCCTCCCTCATTATTTAATTTCCCAAAATTTATTTCGAGATTCTACTTTCCCAAGAAACTGATAATTTTTATTCATCCCATTAATTTCCATTTTTATCGAGTATCCATCAATAGAATAAGAGCCTAATTCGCGTTTGCCTTGCTTATGGAAAATAACTTGGTTATTTGAAAGTTCATAGTACTCTTTTGAAATCGTATAGGCGACTTGATAGTAGAATATGCCTTCCTTCTCTTTTAGAAGTTTATACTTTTTATTTTTGATCGGCTCTGAATCTGATAAGATATTTTTTAAGATATAACCTTTGCATTCAACGCAATAAGCAAAGTCAGAATTATCCTCTTTTTCTTCAATAGAAATTTTAGTCCCATGCGGCAATATATTTATCGTTTCTTTACTTACTTGTGGTTCATCTTTTACAAAAGTTCCATCTAAAGCATTAATAAATTTTGTAGTTTGCAAAATAGGAGTATTATTTATTTCATTTGAATTTTTTTCCAGATTTAAGACTTTCTCATTTTCTATTTTATTTACATTGAGTGTATTTGTTTCTGCCTTTGACGTTCTTCGATCATTCCGCTTTGTAGTATCATTTACAGGGGATAAAAATATTGCTTGGTAGTTTTTAGCATTCTGATAGAAAGTATTTATTGACTTACAGGCGTATACCGCAAATGCAATAATTATAATGGAAAGAACACCGGCTGGTACAAAATAGATTGGATTAACTGTAATCGGTTTATCTTCATAGTAAATTTTATCTCTACCTTGAAGGGAATTGAAGAAATGTATCAATGCTATTTTGAAAATTAAAAGATTAAAAATAATATAGGAAAGAGGCAGTAAATAAATTTGATTAAGAAGAATAATGAAAATCAGAGGAAATATCCACAGAATATCTTTTATTCTATTAAATAAACTAGGTTTTGTATTTTCAGAAGGAGAAGGGAGTTTCGCTCGATTCTTAAATCCTAAATCTGCAATTCTAAGCTTAGCTCTTTCTTCTTTTATATTAATCCATTCTTTAATATTCGTTCTGAGGTTACTTACAATAAACCGGATTCTTGCCCAAAAGTTCTTTCGGTTTAAAACTTTATTATACTCTCGAATATTAAAATCTGAAATTTGTTGGGCTAAGTCGTCAATGTAGGTATACCTTAAACAGAATTCTTTACATTCATATAATGCATGAACTTTTTTATGATTATCATTTTGTTCTTCTGCACTTAATCCTCTATCTGGATGACTTAGATCAAATTGTTTTTGATAGGCAAACTCTATCGCGTCTTTGCTATTCGTCGGGTTAATACGAAGTTGTTCAAAGCAATACTTCAATTTTCGAATTTCATCATCGTTTAGTCGCATATTTGTACATTATCCAGTGTATCCAGCTTTTAAACTCTATACAAAATCAAAAAACTTAACGGCAAATTGGCAGAAATCTTTTATTGTCTCTTTATCTAAATCAAATTCCTTTCGATTTCCTAAATAATTTTTAGATTCTGGGGAAATTTCTTTTCCTTCATCTAATTCCTCTACTGAAACACATTTTATATGTTTTTTTGATACTAGGATAATATAAGCATTTTCATAAGGATAATCTTTAGGTAAATCACTACGCTTAAATTCTTCGGTCGCTCTAAATTTCACTTCAATAAAAAAAACTTCTCCGGTTTTTGAATGTTGAATTACAAAATCTGGCATTCTTCTAATTTGCTTTGCAGTTTCACTTTTAACTCCTTTCAATAGAGTCATGATTCCAGGAATCGTATTTTCCATTCCGTATCGAAATACGCTATAACCTAAATTTAGAAATAACTCTTGGATCAAGGTCTCAGCAATCCGACCTTTGATTATACTCTCCGTATACTTTTTCTTACCCTCAGACAGACCTTGAACTTCATCCTCGAACTCTTCTTCTTGCTCATCTGCCTTTTTATTTGCATAACATTTAGAACAAAGTCCACCCTGGAACTTTGTATAACTTCCACATTCAACACATTCAGCCATTGGTTAATCCTTATTAATCTCTAGTTCTAGATTTTATCATTTTCTATTTGAATAATTTATTTATTTCTACAAACATTTTTTCAAAAGTTAATAGAGCTTTTTCGCTCAACGAATTTTGCTGAAGTCCTCTTTTGGCAAATTCATTAGCAGGTCGATAATGATTAAATCTATCCCCTATTTTATTTTTAATTTGATTTAGAATTTGCTTGTCATTACTTAGATCACCTAACTTTAATTTTCCGTGTTCAGGCAAAGCTGCGTTGAATAGTTCTAAGTATTCTTCTTTTTCAAACATGTCTTCAATATCTGCACTTTCCATTCCTTCTATAAATTCATGATAGAATCGAATTTTTTTCTCATGAATTATTTTTTCTTTAGTCATCTTTTCTAAATTTGATTTTGATTTTTGATCTTGAAAGGAATCTAAAAGACAAACGATGTTTAAATTATTTCCTCTTAATAAAGAAATGAAGGTTGCAACTTTTTCCATTCCTCCTACTGGAACAATTGTAATTTCGCTATTTAAAAATTCTTTCCCCATTTGTTCTAGAAGAGACGAAATTGCTTGTAGATAAATTAAATCAGAAACTCCCTCAACCAATAAATTCTTTTTGGAGATATATAAATTCTGTGCTATATCATATCCTAAAGCTGCCTGCAATGGGAATAAAGTCTTTGGATCTTTTTCTTGTATGCTTTCGGAAACGATCGTTCCCTTTTCATTTGTTTCATAAACCGTTCGAACTCTGTGAAGTTTATCATTAGGAATCATGAAAGGTGAATGAGTTGTATAGACTATTTGATAGTTTTTCGATAAATCTTCTATGAAATCTAAAAAATCACTTTGAGCCGATGCGTGTAAATTTAATCCAGGTTCATCTAACAAGATGACATATTGAGAATTTTTATCTTCTTGGATTTTTTTAAACCAAACTAGAAAAGAAAAAAACCAATTGAAACCTTTACTTCGATTTTTTAAAGGCAAGGAGGTATAAGTTCTATTATTTTTTACACGTATGTCTAGAATATGCTCGACGATACGATTCCCATATCCGTCAGGATTTGACTCTTTTTTATCAATTCCAAATTCAATTCTAATATTTTGATTTGATTTCCAGTATTTAAACATTTCCCCTGAAATGTTGGCTTCAGTAGCTTCTAATTCAGATTTAAAATCTTCAAAGTTATTCGACTTAATGAGTTCATCTAAATTTATATCTGCTAACTCAATTAAAGCATTTGCAGTTTTAAATTCTTCATCAGATAACCTTCCATTTTTTTTATCTCTTAAATGCTCTAAATTAACTCTTGATGGAAGCGCATAATACTCATCGTAGTATAAAAATTTAGGCTGATATTCATCTATGTAATTATTTATAATATAGCATGAGATTGGATTTTCCCATTTATACTTGTTTTCAAAATATTTTGAGTATTTGGTCTTAAAATCGTTATCCAATTTCTCTTCTTTAACAAGATTATCAAATTGCGATTTACTTTCTCTGGAAAATTCTTTAAATTTAATTTTTAACTCATTCTCAACTGTTAAATTATCAATAAATGCTTGATAATTGCAATCTATGTCAAGGTAAGAAAAGCGATTATTATAAGTTGTTGAAATAGAAATATTTTTATTCTTAAAAACATTTTTTCCAACATCAGACTCAATTTTTTTGATCTCGTCTTCAGCTAATTCATAAACACAAGTTATGGCTTTTGGATCATCTCCCTTCTTGTCAGATGCCTTCTTTTCCAATCTAGGATAATCATGACTTTTATCGAATATGAATGTTTCATCTTTTGTAAAATAATTTGTCTTAGCAATACTTTCTAAAACAGCAGTCTTTCCTGCCTCATTCATTCCAACTAGAATTGTCACATCTTTTTCCAAAGGAATTTTTTGATCCTGTTCGATGGATTTATATTTATGTATAGTTACTTCTTTTAATATCATTTCTTTTATATCCGTTTTTTATTTTCATTTAAAATGGCATTTTCCAATTCTTTAATTTGAGTTAGTAACGTTCCCAACCTAGTTTGATAACCGCCTTGCCCTTTTGAATAGCGGATAATTTTAATTACATCTTCCATTTCGAGAGTTATTTTTCTCCCCTTTAATCTGGTTTTTAGAGTCTCTAAATAACTCTGCCATCCACCTTTTCCCTTTGTTTCTTTACTGAGTAGTTCTACGTCTTCTTTTGTTAGTGTGATAATGATTTGCATGTTGCTTTCCTTTGCCATATATCAGTAATAAATATTACCCAATAAAAAATTTAAAAAGCCGATTGAAAGTTTTAAAAATCCATCAATTTCATCCTTAGATATCTGGTCAATATGTGCCGACTTATTTCTAAAATCAGATGCAATCTTATTTAAGGTTTGAGCCATCTCTTTATTTAAAAAAGAATCTTTAGATATACTCAAAACATGTTTTCGGAAAATTTGAAGTAAAGGAGATGAGTTTAATGTTTCTCCTTCTTCTTTCCAAATAAAACCAAATATCGTTTGCATTTGTCCTAAAGTAAAAGTGTGCACTCTTTTTTTCAAAAGACCAGCAAACAAAGATGTTTTTGGATTTGTTAATTCATTGTTTAATAAACTTTCTCTTTCAGTGTATCCATCTAGTTTTTCTAAAAAACTGATAAAGAAAATTACTAATATCTCATTTTCAATTGCACGAGAAAATTGCAGGACAAATGGTGAGTAATCTTCTGCATTTACATTATCTAATTTCTCTTTTAAAAAATATGCGGAAGATAAAAACACTTTGGACTGATCTTTCAAATTATTAAACCCTACAATTTCTTTTTCTATTTCAGAATAATAACTTTGTAAATTTGCAACGGATACAGTTTTATCTAAATTTTTATAAATCAAATCTACAATTTCATCAGTTTCCTTAGATAGTTGTTTTAATTCGGATACATTTTCAGAAAGACTATTGATTTGAGTTTTAAATTCTTCCACGTCATCTTTCAGTTTTCGAATAACCTCTGTTAAATCTTGTAAAGATTTTTCTACATCTGATTTTACTTTTATTTTGAAAACTTTATGAATTAATTCAGAGATTTTTTTTAATGATATGCTTCCATTTAGCTCGTCCTGTGAAATAATTAATGTACCATTACTCCCACCGCCTTCGTCATAAGGAAGAATATCATTTTTTTTATACCATGCTAATTTTTCTTTCCAATCCTCTTCATATTTTTTATCTTGAAGCATACCCAAATGTTCCCAAATATAAACAGTTCCCGAATCACCATCTTCAATATAAAAATCTGGTCTTTTTACTTCTCCATTCATTTCTAATATATGTTCATATTCAGGGAAGATGCCAGAATTGATTAACATTTCATAGATCAATAATTCAGATTTAGAGCGAACCATTTTCCCATCAGAAGTAGAATGAATTAAACCTTTTTCAAAAAAGCGATCCTTTATAATAGTTACATTCGGTTTATAAAATAAGTTTGTTATTCTTTGTAGCAAGTTAGAATAATAATCACTTGAAAAATTTAAAAGAGTATTAGGATGTCCCTGACATAAAATGATAACTTTATTCATTTGCCTTGTGATTGCTGTATAAATTAATTCTCTCGATAAAAGAGTGCAAGGTTGGGGAATTACTAAAATGACAGTCTTAAATTGACTTCCTTGTGCTTTGTGGACGGTTAAGGAATATGCTAATTCTAATTGGTTTCCAAGCTCTTCACTGAAATCCTGGCTCTTAAATTGGTATTTATATCCTTTTTGAGAAGAAAATTCTACCTCCAAATAAAAAGGTTTATCTCCATTATTGGCAAATTTTCCAACAATAATCCCAACTTCTCCGTTAGCAATATAATTCAATCCATCGGAAGGATAAGTATATTTATCCCTTGATTCATTTTTTAAATTAATAATCTTATCGCCATAGACAACTTCTTCCGAACCCATTGGTTTGGAAGTTTTGTAAAGTCTATAAGCAAAATCAATTGCCTTGGCTTTAAATTTTTTATGGATTAAACGATTTAATAAAACTGTTCCGAAAATTTTAGATTTTACAGGACTTAAAATCTGCCAATCTTCTACGTTATTTACTGCCGTTCTAAAATTAAAATAATTCCCGTCCTGTGAACCTAGTGATTTATTAAAGGAGTGTTCATCCTTTATAGAAAGTTCTTTTTCTAATACTTCAAATAAAAGTTTTTCGAATTCAGATTCATTTTCCCATCTATAAAATTTTATATGATCACTTTTTCCATCCATTACATTGGAAATAATTTGTTCAGAATCTTCCTGATAATTTTTACCAGAGAACAAAGTTGCAAAATCTTTATCTAATCGATTCATTCCAACCTGTCTACCAGTAGCTACTGTCAATTCAATATAAGACTTTTTAACTTTTACCTCTTCCTGATCAATATTTGTTGGTTTAATAAATTGAATGATATCAAAAAATGGTCTACCTGCTCCAATGGGTGGCAACTGCCTATAATCCCCTACAAGAATGATCCTATCAATTTTCATCGTATCCAAATTTTGCAGGGTTGCAGCAAGCATTTCTTCTGTTAACATGGAACATTCATCAATAACAATTGTTTTAAATCCTCCTTCTCTAAAAGAGTTATCATTCATTTGATATGTTTGTGTAACACCTTTAAATCTTTTTGATTTAAAAAGGAACTGTGCTATAGTTTGGGTTGTTACTCCAAATTGTCTAGCGTGTTCTTCCATACGGACTCTAGCCTTACCTGTCGGTGCAAGAAATAATACATTCCCATTTTGAACGTCAGGTATAGAAGCAAGAATAGAAAGCAAAGTTGTTTTTCCTGAACCTGCTTGACCAATAAGAACTGAAATTCTTGATTCAAATAATTCTTTTAAAGCCGCAAGTTTTTCTTTCTTTGCTAACCTTTCTTCTTCATTATTTAAAAATGTAATTTGAGCATTCAAATACTTTTCATAATCGATAGATGCTAAATGTCTTTTTCCATTGATCCTTTTTGTTATTATATTATGAATCAAATTTCCTGTCTCTACGTACCTGTTTAATTGATATGCTCTTTTATCATCAGAGGTAAACTGAGTTTGTATACTTTCACCAAAAATGGATACTGCTAGATTAAAATAATCAGAATTCAAATTGCAAGATGGCTCAATTGGTAAATCTTTTATTTTTTGTATCAAGTCAGATTCAGGATACAATGTGTGACCCTGATAAGACAATCCCTCCAAAACATAAACAGTAAGAGCTCGAATCCTTTCTTTTGATAAAGAATTATAATGTTTATTTCTATCCGGTAGTAAATTTTTTTCTTTATTAGTCATTAGCCCAATGTCAATCGTATAAAAACTGATTGGATAAGCAGACTGTATAGATATTTCATAAATTATATAAGGATTACTTAATATATCTTCATCCTTACATTTTTTATATTCTTTTTCTCTTTCTAGTTCATCTAAAAGAATAATGGCTTGATCGATGCTAAGTTGAAATCGACTCAAAAGTTGTAATAAATTTATTCGGATTTTATTTTTTTTGTAACTCTCCCAGAGTTCTAAATTTTCGTCAGTTATTGAGGAAGAAATATATTTCGGCATCATTTTTTTGGGACCTTTCAAAAAGGTATCCAAAAATTCCCAAGGACATTCATTCTCTTCAATTGAATTGAAAATATGTTGAGCTAGAAAATGTCCCCTTTCAAATCCAAACGCACTAAGCACTGAACCAAGTCCAGGATAATCACCTCTTAACCGTTCGATCAGATTGATTTGTGTATGAAGCCAATCTAATATTTTATCCCAATCTTTTCCTATTTCATATTTTTTTGCTAATTCTATTTTTTTATAAGATTCTCTTAGAATTAGCAAAGCACTATCATGAGAGACATGTTCGGTTTTATAAGAAAATTCTGATTTAAATTCATCAGGAACAATCACAGCAAGTTTTGCTGGATCAAAGTTATGGTGTTCTAATTGATAGTCCAATGCCTCATGATAAGGGAATAAAAACCCATCTGAAAAATCAGAACGAATAGAGTGAGAAACGATATGTTCCCAAGGCATCGAATTAAAATCACTTTGTGTATCGGAAGGATATTTATCAGATTGAGTAATCGAATGAATTTTTCCAATTCCAATTAAGACTCTTCCAGATTCCTCCACAAAAGGAACCTCTTTAGCATACAAAAAACAAAGAGAACGGAGAGGATCAATATGTTCATAAAAACAGTCCAAGATAGCCTTCTGGTTCTTGTAATCCTGAATCCAGTTTTTTGTATATTCCAATCCCTGTATTCGTTTATTTGGTTCTAGATTCAAATCTAAATCTAAATCAAATTCATCTGCATAGGCTTTAGAATTTTCAGGAATCATCCATTGAAAGGGAATAGATGGAACACTATAAATTGGAAATTGAATATGAGTGGGTTTTAAATGTTTATAATATTGATTAGTAGGTTTGGCGTAAGGATGCTTCGTAAGTCTTGTAAATGGGAAGGAACTCATAAACATCCCACCTTCCACTACACAGGGAGGAAAATCTGACTCTGCTAAATCCTTTAAATATTTCCCTGAATGCGTAGTTTCCTTTTGATCATCTCTATTTTCAGAACAATTTTTTAAGACAAGACATGCACTATTATTTTTAGCATGATCGCATATACTTCCATTCCATTTTTTATCATGCCAGGGAACTCTTATAGAAATATGTTTTAATTCATATTTAGAATTGTAATTTATCTTTTCCATTTCCTAAACTCCTCCAAAGTCAGCTTCTTCACATCCTCTTTCACAATTGGGAAAGTACTAAGTATATGCACAAACTCATCTTCCGTAATCCCATATAGATGAGCAACAATCGCATCAATTTCTGCTCGTAACTTGGCACGAGCCTTATCGTCAGTAACCCCTGAGTTCTTAGTCCACTTCGTCCCCATAACTTCTTTCCATAAATCCGCAAACTCTTCTGTAGTGCAAATGAGTTTAGCTGCTCGTTCTACTAGAGAATCAAAAGTCTTTTTTTCTTGTCCGGTTGAATTTTCTGAGAGACGAGGAATGTGTAATGTATGCATAAAATGCATATCTAAATGTGATGTTATCTTTTTTCTAATTTCGAAGTCGGCAATAAAAGAATTAAAAATCGCAACTATATACAATGAGTTTTTATAACTTAGATTATTCTTTACAGTTTGAGCCGTGTCGCCACAAAAATAATACGGTGGAATGATAGAAGCAATTAAACTTCTTTCATTAGTACTACTTGCGATCCTTCTGTGCACTAAGCGATAATAATTGAATGAGAAAGTATTCTCATCATCTTCTTTATTTCCGATTACTCTTTTCTTTCCTTCTTTAATTTTTATCCAATATTTTGGTTCGGCATAATCCTTTGTATACTGATAAATCATATTTCCTTGTATTAAAGGAGTTGTATCTTGTAATGGTTTAGCTTTAAATAAATCACTATCATTGGTCATATCAAAATCTCTCGACAATGATAAGTTCCATAACTCACTGTAATCCTCTTTAAGCTGGGGAAATTTCATCATTTTCTTAAAAATCACAATATCCATTTCCGTTTTAAATTCCATGATAGAAAGAGAATCGGGGGAAAGTTTGCGAACCAAATCAATGTCAATTCGTATGGAATCGGAATTGGGAAATGATTCTAATTCTTTTACATCATGACGCATGAACGCGGCAGGGAAATCCCGTTGTGGTAAAGACGCGATTAATCGCGTCTCTACGTTGTCGTCGGATAATGGAATCTTCTCAAACGTCAATACCACAAATTTAAAACTTCGATGCACATTCTCAAATATTTCTTTCCTATTCTCAAAACAAAACAACCCCGTAATATTTGTCTGGCTAAACAACATTTCCCGCAATTGTTTGGTTCCGAGGTCAGTGTAAATTCCAGAAGGAATTACAATCCCACAATCTCCGTTTGGTTTTAAAAGATTAAAGCATTGCTCGGTAAATAATTTGTATAGGTTAATATCAGTTCCGGCTTTCTTATCATTTACAATGGAGATTTGATTTTTATAATTCGTAGAATTGCGGAAAAATAAACTTACATGCGGAAATGCATTTAGATAATTAAGCCATGCTCGGCGTAAGTCTTTGTCTTGTAGAAGTTTACCTTTTTCTTTTTCAAAGGATTTAATATCCATTTTCTTTCTTGTGACTAATTCACTGTATTCCAAGAAAAATTCTTTTGCGTTTGGCTTGAATATTTCCCAAGGAGGATTGGTGAGGATACAGTCAAATCCACCGTTGCGGAAAATTTCAGAAAAACTATAACCCCAATGGAATGGTTTTAAAGAAACGATGTCAGCCATATTTACAGGACGCTTTTTAGGCTTGCCTTCTTCGTTCTTTTTTTCATCCCAAGTTGCCTCTTCGTATTCGATTCGTAAATGTTCAAATTCGGCTAATAGCAATTTGTCTAAGACTGCATGTGCGTCTTTTTCTTTTTTATGAATGCTTGTGCGAAGAGACTGCAAATCCAATTTATTATGGCGTGGTTCGACTCCGCTCACCAACCCATCCTGTCGAAGCATACTTTCTTCATAGTATTTGTAGTCATGAATCAGAATTTCTCTTTCCTTAACTAATTTTTGATAAGAAGCGGCATGAGAAGAACCAAACAAACTTTTTTGCACAGAAACATTTTTAAAAAAATTTCCCTGCACTGCGTCTTTATAATCTGTTGCAGTCGGTTTGGCTTTTTCGATTTCATCAAATCTATCTTCATCTACTTTGATAAGTCCGATCAAAGAATTTCCAGGTAGAATATTAAAATCAATATTGGGAAGTGGTTCTAGTTCTTCTAAAGTATTGGCAGAAGCGGCTAATGTCAAAAATAGTCTGAGACGCGCAATCTCCACCGCCTCCTCCATAATGTCCACACCATACACATTATCAGTGATGATTTTTTTCTTGATAAAATAAAGTAGAGATGGATGATCTTTTTCGATTGCCGAAAGCCAATTCTTTAATTCTGTATTTTTAGAAAGCTTGATTTTTCCAACCACTGCGGAATAAATATCAATGAGTATTTTCATCGCCGCTACTAAAAACGCACCAGACCCACAAGCAGGATCTAGAACAGAAAATACGGGAAGGATTTCTTTTATGAGAAGCAGTGCCAGTGTGTCGTCTAACTTCATCAATACTTCGGAAAGAGTTTCAGCTTTGATTTGTGGATTTTTTTCTTTTATTTTTTGTAGCAGTGCTTTATGAATCGTTCTCTCAGCTAGATAATCTGTCATTTCCGTTCTGGTGTAGTATGCGCCAAATTCTTTCTGGTTAATATATTTTTCAAAAATATATCCCAATACTGCGGGGTTAATCTCATCATCCTTTCCGCCAGGAGAATCGTCTAGATGCCAGGAGTACTTTTCGAATAAAGCGAATAATGTCTCAAATGCCTTGTCTGCAATCTTGATTTCATTTTCCTTTTCAATTCTATGCTTTAAAAAGAGTCCACCATTTAGATATTTGATTTCTCCGAGAATTGCATTTGCTTCTTTCGAGCGATCTTTCTTTTCTTTGGCAAATCCTTCAAAGAATAAATACTCTAAGAATTTTTTGTAAAATAAATCCTTTCCTTCTTTTTTAGATCCCTCTAATTTTTCTCTTAGATAATGGACTCTACCTTTATCCACAAATCCTTTTTTCTGTAGGAAATATACAAACATCAAACGATTGAGTGTAATAGAAGCATACCAGTGTATGTCTCTATCTTCTTTGATGCCTTTAATGTATTCAATGAAATTGGATTTTTCATCCTTGAATTCATTATAAAATTTCTTAGTTACTTTTTCTATATCCAGAGATTTCTTTAAACGATTCGCAACTTCTAATACAGAAATATTTCCAGAGGAATCAAAATCTCCTATGTCAACAACCATTCCAGACAATTTATTTAAAAACAAATCTCCAGGTTGTCCTTTTATATAAAGATGATCTCGCACATACTGCTTTTTATCCTCTCGCTTAATCCAATACCAAAGACTTTGAGTTTCTTCTTTGTCCAAAAAGATTAATAGGTTTTCAAAAGAAATTTTAGAAATTTCTTTATGAATTTCTTTTCTTTCGTCTGCATTCGGTATGAGTCCATTCTCGGAGCGGATTTCATAAACAGCCACGCCAGAAAGTTCGGCTATAAGAATTTTTGAAAAACTTACGCCATTATCGAGTATAATTTTGCTCGCTTGCATATTTCTTGGATTTGACCAACCCAGCTCTTCAATAAATAGTTTTTTGAATGTAAAATTACTTAAATGTTCTTTAGCTTTCTTTACGTTTAACATGAATTAACCTTTCTTTTTTGGTTTCGGCAAATAATTCTTTTTAGAGATGATTGATTTGCCCAATTCCTTTTCTGTTTCTTTTCGTGCAACACCTGCGACTTTGCCGCCTCGTTTTGCTACTTTTTTATTTTCACCAAAAGTATTTGGTTTTTCAGTTTTAGAGATTTCAGTTGTTACCTTCTCTCCAAGCATCGTAAAGATTAATTCTAAATCAGTCATATGATCTCTAAGATTTTGATTCTTCTTGGTTAATCCTTTTACTTGTTTATATTCACTTGGAGTTAAACCAAAAGTAGCCTTTGAAATTTCAGATGTTAAAATAGCAAAATCTTTTTCGGAATCAATGCCACGATCTTTCCATTCGTCGGTTAGGTTTTGTCGAATTGCAATTCCGCGTAATCGCTTATCAATCCAATCCTTTGAGTATCCTTTTTTTTCATACAGTTCCTTCATTCGTTCTTGTGCAAGTTCAGGATTTTCAATTTCTTGCACGCGTTCATATCCAACTTTTGCTAACCACTGTTTAAATGGCTCTGCTCTGGGAGAAGGTATAGACTGAATAATTCGAAATAACCCCTGTGTATTTGCGCAATCAGTAGCATATTTTTTTCCATCACTTGCTTCTAATTTCAGTTGGTGACAAATTGTCACCAACTGACTTCCTTCTTCTTTAAGCCGTTGCGAAAGCTTATTCCAATACTTTCTGGCAGTTAGGTCATCTTTTGAATCTGTCAACACTCCTACTACATCCACCACCGAAAAATACCATTCTTCCTCATGCCAAATTCTACGAATTGCTTTATCTTGAAAAATTATAATCTTATTTTGCATTATGAAATACTCCTATTTTTTTAATCCCATTGAGCATATAATTCTTGGCTCATGAAAGTCTACGTCATCGGTAGTTATACAAAGTCTGTTATCATCTTTCAAATGAATAAGTAAATCAGCAAGGTCTTCATCCGAAATTCCACCTTTCAGTTTTGCTGATAACAAGTCAGTAGTCGATTCAGTGAGAGGATACTGATATAGTTCATCAATTGCTTTTTCTAATCGAGATAAGTATTCACCACTTACTTTTTGAAAGAAGGCTTTCATTCTATCATAAGCTCTAAATCTAGGAGAAGTTGTTCTGCCTAAACTACCACCAAGTCTTTTTTCATCTTCAAAGATTCTTTTTACTCCTATCTCAGTTAAGGAATGGTGTTCATGATGACGTTCTAGCACAGACTCATTTGGTGCGCATTCAGCCATTTTAAAAATAGTAAGTTGGGATTCAGTTACACTATTTCCATACATATCCATGTAGGCTAATGAATCGTTGCCTTCTTTCGTGCGAATATAAACTAATACACCCTCTGGATTATTCTCATTAGCCTTCGCTATCTTCTTTGTCGAATATACAACAGAAGGCATTTCTTCTATTATCCGCTTTAATTCAGGATTATCGGAAATGGCTTTCTTCCAAACCTGATAGGCATAGGAGGTAAAATCTACATCTCCTTCATTTTCTTTGTCCAGGATTCCTGACTTTTCATTGTATAAATTCCCTAAAACGATTTCGTTAATAGCTTCATCTTCAAAAAATAATTCATCGGTTCCAACTACCTCCGCATTTTCCCTTAACCGTAGCAATACTCTATTTCTAAGTTGGATAATCTTTTCAATTCCCTTAGCTGGAAAAAAAGAATAACACAAAATTTCTTCTGATTTCTGTCCAATACGATCCACACGTCCGGCTCTTTGCACTAATCGAATGATAGCCCAAGGCAAATCAAAGTTAATCACAATATGACTATCTTGTAGGTTTTGTCCTTCGCTCAGAACATCCGTTGTGACTAACACTCTTGTTTCTGTAAGCTTACTTTGTTTTAAGTATTCTTTTTTTTCATTACTCTCCGGTGAAAATCTCCAGGCTGATTCGGTAGGATTATCAGTATCCCCAGTCACAAAGTCTAATTCTTCTAATCCTCTTGCAGTTAATTCCTTTTGTAAATAATAAACAGTATCCGCAAATTGAGTAAAGATTAAAACTTTCTCTTTCTTATGAGTGGAAGTAAGAAGTTTAAAAAGAGAATTTAACTTTTCATCTTTTTTAGGATTCCATTCTCCTTTTTTTATCAGGATATCTAATAGAGCCTGAGAATCTGCAACTAAGTCTTCTGCTAATTGTTTTTCGAATAATTCAGGGCGAATCCATTCAAAGTATTTATTGTATTTCTTTTTATAAACCTTATAAATTTCTTCTGCTTTTTTCTTGTAGATTTTCGGATCAAACTTTGTTTCAATTTCTTCTTTGGAAATTTGTTCATCTTCATCGGTAGCTTCTCTTGAGTCATAAGATTCTATATCTTCATCGAAGACTCCTGAATTAAGCATTTCTATATTTTGAGTCCCTATTGGGATAGGTTCTTTATTTTCTATTGCATGAAGGTAGATGTAGTTTCGAAGGATATGCCGATCTAGAGATTGTAAAAATGTTTTACCACTGCTTTCTAATCTCTTCAAAAGATTTGTGCGACAAAATCCCATTAGCCTCTTTCCTGCATTAAAAAGATTCGAAATTATAATTTCTTCTTCTTTTGTCGGTTTTACAGTGGAATTTTTCTTTTTGTATTTCCCTAACCCATATCTAGGGACATGTAGATTATTGATAGTATCCACAATGTCAACGGAATACAATCTGGCATATGTATCGTTTGAATCTGTTTCATCGACTTTAAATTCACATTTTTTAGGTTTACGATCAGGAAAATAAGACCTAGTTCCATCCGCAAACTCTAAGTATTTCCTTTTGAACAGTGGATCTTCTTTGGCATAATTTGCTTGTATAAACTCACGAGTGCGCCTAACCAAAAATAACCGCATTAGCTCTCGCCAATCCTCAGAAAATTCACTTTTCTCGAAAGCCGCTAGAGAATGAGCGGAGCATTGGTG
>DDBL01000102.1:0-50981 GCA_002333425.1 Leptospiraceae bacterium UBA2033 | reverse complement strand
AAAACAGCTTTATATCTTCTTGCTTTTTTATTTCGAAGAGAATGGCTTTCGTCAATGAGGACAATTTGATACCTACGAAGTGTTGGTAATTCTTTCTGAATTTTGCTAATTGGAATGACCTTTGCTCCAAGGTCATATTTATGATCGTAGTCTTCCCACATAGAAACTAAGTTTTTGGGGCAAATAATAAGTGTGCGCAGATTGTCTGTGTCTTTTAGAATTTTCACAAGAGCACTAGCCATAATCGTTTTACCTAGCCCTACTACATCCCCAAGAATAACGCCACCTCTTTTTTTAAGATGATGAGCTGCTAATTGCACTGCCTTTTCTTGAAATTCTAAAAGTCTATTTTTAAANNNNTATCATTCCAACGATCTGCAAACCACTTTTGTAATTTGATTGTTGCATCATGGTCTAGAATATCTACATTGAGTTCACCCTGATTCGCAAGACCTGCCATCGTAAGATTACTACTTCCTAAAAAACCCGTGATAGGATTATTCGGATCATTTCGATAAAGCAAATATAGCTTTGCATGTAGTTTATGTTTAATGAAAAGTTTTACTACTAATTTCTTTGCTTTCAATTGAGTGACTAATTGACGCAGAGCCATTTCATCTTGGTGAGTTGGGGTTCCAAACGTAAGTTGCTCCCGCAATTGCATAGCTAACTTATGTTTGAACTCTACTAATTTTTGTCTATCTAGCAAAATTTCATTGTTGGAAAAACTCAGCATACTTTTTAAATCATCTTCCGGTGATGTTTCATTCATACCGATAAGAAGTTTACATTGATTTTCCTCAGAGCCATTCCAACCTTCTATATAAGGAAGAAGTTGTTTCCATCCTCTTAAATTAAAGTAGCCGACACAAAACTCAGCTTTATGAGATAATTTAAGCGTTTGGGCAAGTGAGGGTAATAGTTTTAATTCTATGTTATCAAATATTCTTGGCATAATTTATTTATTGTTTTTACTTAAATTAAAGGAAATGAACTTTATATAGAACGAACATATCTTTCATTAAAAATCAATATAAAAAGTAGTCGATAAAATTCAATAGATAAAATAGAAAACTATAGGTTTTTATAACAAATACTATTCAGATAATGTTCTTGTGGGAATTTACTTTCGCTAGAGCTGGCAATTGGTATATATACCAACCGCCAAAAGAAAATACCCATTCACTTTTAACAGAGCCTTGTTTTTGGCGTTTGGGAATACCCTATTTTTTAGAAAATGGGAAATTACTTTTGGCGAAGGGTATAATAAGCCCCGCTCCATCCAGTATTTTTAAAACTATGAGTTTGGATTCATAAGATTTTTAATTCTTGTATATTTTGCATCTACCAAATCAAAACTGTCTATTTCCCACTTACCCCCCACAATCCCAATACAACAACTCCCCTCCACCACCCCTTCTCCTTCGGTCTAACATCGGTTACCCACCAAATATAAACCGCAGAAGAACCGAACTTGAAACTGAACAACAACCGAAGGAAAGTAAACGCAACCAAGCGCAGGGAGGAAGAGATTCGAGGTGACAGAATTAATTACGCACTATATACATAAATATGCGCAACTACGTAATTATCCCCAAAAATAATTTTTAAAATGGAAATTGCGTTAAGTTTAAATTACCCACTCACGACTCTCTTAGTATCATAAGGAAATCATACAATGGCAGAATTAACAAATAATTTAAACAACCTAAAAGGCAAACTCGGGAACGTAGTCTTTTACGAGCGAAATGGAAAAACTTTCGTTCGAAGTCTACCTTCTAGAATGACCAAGAAAAAAACAGAAAAACAAATTTTGAGCCAGAAACGATTTGCCGAACTCGGGAGATTATACCGAGTATTCGCACCCGTGTTGAAATACCAATTACCCAAAGGAGTCTATAGTAAAAATACCTTCTTCTATTCTCTGAACTCATCTTTTATAACTGCGTCTCTTACTTCCGTTACAGTTGAATATGAGAAATTGATTTTATCCAATTACGGATTCAAAGAACTTTTGGGTTTAGAAATCACACGCAACGACAAAGAAGTATTCTTTCAATGGAAACCGGATAACTTACAGGATAATTCTTATTATGTTCTATGTGTCGTATATTGCAAAGGTTTACAACAATTATACGCTACCAATATAAAACGAAAAGAGCTTTCTGGAACAGTAACTCTCCCACCTAACGCCGGAGAAATCATAACCTACACAATAGGACATCATTTAGCAGCATAAAGCGAAATAGGTTTCGCAATCATCCCAGAATTGCTAAGGGTTTGGTCTCTAAATAGGAGGATTTGTAGATAATTTTTTTACAAAATTTCTGCGATTTAATTCTATTTGACAAATGGAATTTTATTTTTCCAAGTAGAGGAAGAGAGAAAATTATGGACATACTAAAAATCGTCATCATCGAAGACAATGCAAAATTACGAAAAGCCTTAAAGCTGGGCTTAGAGGAAACAGGAAAAGTTTCCGTTTTGTATGACTGTGATAGTGGAGAAGCGGCATTTCAGTTTTGCCGCAAGTCAGATGTAGATGTGTTATTATTTGATGTGCAAATAGTCGGGACTAACGGAATAGAGTCAGCCATTTCCATTCGAAAAGAATTTCCACGAAAGCCAGTTGTATTTTATTCCATTCAAGATGACGATACTTACTTTCGAGATTTTCGTCGCTCGGGGATACTCAGTCATTATGCGTATGTCAAAAAATCAAATTATCTGCTACCGTCCATGATTCTGCCATTATTACGGGATGCCTATTTGGGGCGAAGTTTTATTGATCCCGAAATTGAGTCAAGAGTCCAAGAAGTCAAGTATACAGATGAAAATTCTCCTCTTGCACTTCTGGAGCCCAACGAACGAGAAGTCGCCAAGTTACTAGCCCAAGGACTAAGTAACGAACAAATAGCTTCTCGCATGGGAGTAAAGGATAAAAGAACGATTAGCCGCGTAAATGGACAAATTTATACCGTTTGGGGTCTTGCGGATAACGCTACAGATGAAAAAGTGGCCCGCACCCGAGCCAGTCTAATTGTAAGGGAAAATAAACTTCTCCTCTGGTCAGAAAAAGGAAACGTAACCTATATCAACGAAAAGGACGAAGAGGTAAAATGGGAATAATCGCAAGTAACCTTTCTTTTTTCCTTTCTAGTTTGATTTACTTGGTTTCTTTTTATCTCGGTTGTGTAATATTTGTTTATTCGGAGAAAAAAGACCGACAGGCAATTGTAGCAAGTGTAAGTTTTTTAAGTTGCACTTTATTTTTCGTTGGGCATCTTTTGATTTTAGGAAAAGGAATTCCGTTTATACTTTCTTTTTCCTCTAAGATTCTCTATCCTTCTTTTTTAATTTTGAGCCTTCTCCCATTTGCTTGGTCGTATATCGTATTTCGATTCTATGAAGACAAAACAATTTGGAATCGGTTTAGTCTTAGAACTATTTTTCTTTTTGTCGAATTTCTATTTTTTATACTTTCGTTTTCGCTTGTTGTTTATTTAATTCCAAGAGAGGATAATATACGAGTATCCGATATAATATTTCTGATTCCAGATGAAGTTTTTTATGTATTTTCTATCTACATTATTTTCTGCACTTTAAGTTCTATTTTTTATCTCTCCCAAGTGAGAGGTAAGGATAATAACCTAGAAGAAATCGCAAAAAGCTCTGCCTATCAAACAATCTTACGCGCCTCTCTTCTTCTCGCGAGTCTTGCCATTTTAGTTGGATTAGTTGTAGGTCTTGGGAAAAATTCTATTGAGGATGAAATTCGTCATATTAGTTCAGAAAATTTTCCACCTTTACTTTTGACATTGGATGCTCTAGCCTGTCTTACTATTTTCATTACAATTCTAATCGTGGGGCAAGCAGTGATTTCCTACCAAGTGTTTACAGGTCGTTATCTTGCAATGAAGTCACTCAAGTCTTATTGGAAATACATTTTACTTTTTGGAATTCTTTATAGTGTAGTGGCGACTATTGGCGGATTATTTGGATATACCTCAGACTCCAAACAAGTTCTACTTTCCTTACTTGGATTAATTTTTCTAGTAAAAATCCAAACCATTTCTCGAAAGCGCGAAGAAGAAAATCGAAAAATTCTAAAACCATTTCTATTCAATGAAAACCTATACGAATCCATCACCCATTCCAGCGAAAAAATAGACTCTCACTTGGAAAATACATTTCGCCTACTCTGTGATAATACTCTTGACACAACCCGTGCTTGCTTAGTTCCAAAAGGGGCATACGTTTCCTATATCCCAAAACCTCTTTTTTATCCAGAGGAAAACAAAGAATTAGCCGCAAAAATCTTTTCGTTCACAGAAAATCTTCCCAATGATAAAATGATTTTTTATTTGAACCGAGATATGTTTGAAGGATATGTTTTGGCTCTTAGTATTCGGGACACACAAGGACTAGTTGGAGTTTTATTTTTAGGGGTTAAGCGCGATTATACTCTCTATTCAGAAGAAGAAATTGAAATCGCAAAAATTGGATCTGGTAAAATTCTGGATTTACTTTCGGTAACAGAAATTTCTCGTCTTCTAGTGAATCTACAAAAGAAGCAGTTAATGGATAGTAAACTCTTAGATCACCAAACACGTCGGATTTTACATGATGACATTTTGCCAGAGATTCACACAATAATGATCGAAATTGATTCTATGAAAAATGAATCCGTCCGTGCGAATTTACTTGAGTCGCTATCAGGATTACACAAAAAAATATCTAACCTCTTAAAAATTCTCCCGATTCATCCAGCAGATTTAAATGGACAAAATTTTTTAGAAGAAATTCGTAATCTCGCCAAATCAGAATTACGCGATGAAACTATTTTCTATTCCTTTGAATCAGAAGCAGAAGAAAAATTACATCTACTCGAACCTGTTGCCCTCGAAGTAATTTACTACGCAGTTCGCGAATTGTTTAGAAATATTTTACGATATGCCAAATCTCCCGAAAGAAAATTGGAAGTCAAAGTATCATTGTCCTTCTCAAATTCTATCTTAGAACTAGTCATCGAAGACAACGGGAAAGGAATTTCTACCACCACAGAACATCGAGCCGGAGCAGGACAGGGTTTAGTTTTACATAGCACAATGATGGCAGTAATCGGTGGAGCACTCATCAAAGAAACGCACCCCGAAGAATTCACCCGAGTCCGACTCATCCTAAAAAAATTCTTTCTCTAAAATGATAAAATAAAATCTTATACATAACGGGAAGATATTAAAAGATTACCACCGATGAACACCGATAAAAAAACGATGAAAAATGATATAGACTCAAACCGAATGACAAATACACAAGAATTATCGTATTGTTTATCGGTGCTCTCGGTGTCCATCGGTGGTAATCTTTGAGCGGTTCGCTTAATATAGCGGCGAGCGCGGCTATCGACCATAAAATTTTAAGGAATACATCATGAAACAAATTGAATCTTTGCCTTTCAAAGAAACTGCACCGACTACAGCAGTAGACACAAATTCTATCATCAAAAAAACTTACGGAAGATATTTAGAAGAATATAAAGAAGGAGAAGTTTTTCTTCATCCGAGAGCGTTTACTATTGATTTTTCGTTCGCACAGGAATTTGCCACGACATTCATGGAGGCTAATCCTCTGTNNCCTGTCTATCCAGGTGATACGTTATCCGCGAGCACAAAGGTTTTAAAAATAGAAGATAAAGGTCCCGATAAACCAGGAATCGTTCACGTGCGAACTCTTTGTTTAAATCAAAACAACGATTTAGTTCTTCAATACGAGCGCAAAATTATGATTTACCACTCAAATGGAAAACCAAAAGGGGATTCAAAGCCTGGAAATCCTGCAAGTTTTTTTCCTGAAACAAACAAACCTGTTATCAAACTTCCTTCTCTAATGTATCCAAAAGACTTTAGAGAAACCACTTGGGAATCTACCTATTTTGATTCCATTAAACCAGGGCAAATTTACATTCACTCAAACGGCAGAACTATTACCGACGAGCATTATGCTTGGACTTACCGTGTGGGTAACACGCATCCTCTGCACTATGACCAACTGTATTCTAAAAGTCTAACTGGTGCCATGAGCGGCGAACCAATCGTATACGGTGGACTAGTATTTGCTTGGCTCATTGGCATGGCTTCTCGTGATCTTTCGGAAAACATGCTCTGGGATTTGGGATACACAGAAGGGTATCATACACAACCTTCCATCAGTGGCGATACTGTAACATCCATTAGCCGCATTCTTTCCGTTGAAGATGTTGGCGACAAATATGGAATACCCGCAGGGGAAGTTCATCTTCAGTTCATCGGTCTAAAGAACATCAAAGCCGCAGCTGCATTTGAAAAATACGGAGCCGATCTATTCATTAAAGAAAACGACAAGAAAAAACTCGGCAAAGAAAAACTTCCAGAAAAGATTTTTGAAATCGAACGTAAATTAGTAATTAAGAAAAAACCAGCTTAGTCATAGTAGTAGATACAGGGGTTGTGTAAAAACATTGCCACGGAGACACAGAGTCACAGAGAAAAGAGTGAATAAAAACAGTATTCTCCTTGAACTCTGTGTCTCTGTGGTTAATAATTTTTTGCTTTGACACAACCCCTAAGTATGTATCTAATTAACCCTGTTTTCTAATAGCCCAATGAGAAATACTCGCTTGAATAATTTTAAACATTAATTTACTATGTCTTATTATGGAAACTTTCGAGAACAATGGTCATAAAATCATACTAGGAGATGTTATTGAAGCTCTTTCCCAGCAAGTAGAAGATAATTCTATTGATTTAATTTTCGCTGATCCCCCTTATAATATTGGTAAAAACTTCAACGGGCGAATGGATAAATGGGCTTGTGATGCTGACTATTTGAATTGGTCTTATACATGGCTAGATTTATGCCTTTCAAAATTAAAAGACAACGGTTCTTTATATGTAATGACATCTACGCAATTTATGCCCTTTTTCGATTTGTATTTGAGGGACAAACTAAGCATCCTCTCTCGAATTATATGGACTTATGACAGCTCAGGAGTTCAGGCAAAAAACTACTACGGCTCAATGTATGAACCTATACTATTTTGTGTTAAAGATAAAAACAATTATACATTTAACTCTGAAGATATTCTAGTCGAGGCGAAGACTGGTTCTAAACGCAAGCTGATTGATTACCGAAAAAAAATCCCAACCATTTACAACTCAGAAAAAGTTCCTGGAAACGTTTGGAATTTTCCAAGAGTCCGTTATCGAATGGAGGAATATGAAAACCATCCAACTCAAAAACCGATTCAATTGTTAGAGCGGATAATTAAAGCTAGCTCCAATGTGAATGACATTGTTTTAGATCCATTCTCCGGTACTTTTACTACATGTTATGTTGCTAAATCTTTAGGTAGAAATAGTATTGGAATTGATATTGAAAAAGAATATGTTAAAATCGGATTACGCCGAGTTGATATTGAAGAAAGTTATCAAGGAGTAAAACTAGAACGAGAAAAAAAAGTATATGAGATTAAAAACTTGGATAATACTAATTTGCCTCTATTTACATAATAATTAATGGAACATTCATTTACATCAATAATACAAACTACTCTAGAAAAACATTTCAAAGAAAATGCTGACACAATTTTCTCGTTAAATGATCTATTAAAATACATCAACATAAAAACACGTTCAGCAGAAAAAGGGTCAAAATCTAGAGGAAGTTTTGCAAACCTTTATGCAATATATGTTTTACTCGAAGATTATAAAAAAAATGGTTTTGAGGAAAAAGAAAATTACTCAAAATATGAAGGTGCATTTTTTTCGAATCTTTTAAAAAGACAAAGGGAATTACCCTTTGGCTCTAAACTACAAAACCATGCCTTAAATC
Source organism: Leptospiraceae bacterium UBA2033 (assembly GCA_002333425.1). GTDB lineage: Bacteria > Spirochaetota > Leptospiria > Leptospirales > Leptospiraceae > UBA2033. Next base: position 43,109 of record DDBL01000102.1, on the reverse strand, counting down.
ATCGCCTAAACGAAGAGTTTAAAAAATACTTTCCAATCAGTGACCTACCAATTATTCGAGATGCTGAATCAAATAGATACTGGATTAATGAGAATCTTATTAAAGCAAAGATTAATGGGCAAAGCTACAACTTATGTTCATCAATTATTGAAATAATAGATGCATATATAAAAACAAAAAAAAATGCCCTTGAAAAATTCATTTATGACTGCGAAAAATTAAAAGAAATAGTAGATTCTGAAAATGAAACTGTAAAAGAATATTTATTTTCACTTCTTGCACCTAACGTTGATGCTAGACTTTTCGAGATCGTAAGTTATTCTATTTTAAAATATTTTTTTCAAAACCAAACTATATATTGGGGATATGAAATTGAAAAAATCGAAAAAGAAAATTTAAAACTATATAAAACAGGAAGAACAAATGCTAACGATGGAGGTATAGATTTTGTCATGCAACCTCTGGGAAGATTTTTTCAAGTAACCGAAACCTTAGATGTAACAAAGTATTTTTTAGACATAGATAAAATTGAGCGTTATCCCTTAACTTTTATTGTAAAATCAAATGAGTCCTCAGAGAATTTAATAGAAAAATTAGAGCAAAACGCCAGAAAAAAATATCCAATTGATGTAGTAGTTCACAGTTATATGTCTTGCATCGAAGAAATAATTAATATTCCAGAGCTTATAAAAAGACTAAACACTACAATTGATAACGGTTATCTAAAAAATATCCTAAATGAAATCATACTTCAATCAAAAGTGGAGTTTCATTATGATAACGATGACCCGCAGGAATAGTAATAAATTTGTATTGTAAAGAATTCCATCTTATCTACTCTGTTTCAAGGGAGAGCTTATGAACTTTGATGACTTGATTTTTTCTAAGTATGACTTTAGTAAGATAAAAAAAGATACTTTCATTCCTTTGATTGAAGAGTTGATTCGTTTTTCCGATAAAGCGAGAAAAGAAGGTTTGCTAAGTCTAGAAGAAGAATTACCAAAACTCAAAGATCCATTTTTAAAAATGGGAATTCAACTCATCATTGACGGAACCGATCCTGATTTAGTAGAAGAAATTTTAGAGAGAGTAATTTTATTTTCAAATCCCTCACCCAATCGCGCATTGGAATATTGTATTATTCGAACTGGCATTTTAGGAGTCCAATCAGGAAATAATCCCCACGTTCTTCACCATCAACTATATGCCTATATCGGATTAGAATACATCGAAGAATACATGAATCAAATTGATGTTTTTCCTACAGCCAGAGAAATTGTAGCGAATAACAACTTTATACCGCTCGATATTTCTATTGAGTTTAATGATCTATTTATTCAGATGGATGATATTTCAATCCAAAGGATGCTTCGAGAAATTGACATCACAGTATTAGTATACGCACTTTCCAATTCCAGTTTAGAATGCGAAAGCAAAATTCTAAAAAACATTTCTTCACGTGCTGCATTCATGCTAACAGAAGATAGGCAGATACTAAGTGTTAGCCTCGAAGATTGTATAGAAAATCAGAAAATGATTTTAGAACTCTACGAGAGATTAGTCGAAATGGGAGAAATCATCGGTATTGAGGAATAAACTATTTTATCTTCTTTTTGGATTTTTCTTTGTTGGTGCACTTGTAAATAATACTGGTTTGCCCTGTTTAAAAACTTCTTCTATTTGAAATAGAGTATCAATATTTTTTAAAGGATTTTCTTTTAATACTAACAAATTTGCTTCGCGCCCAATAGCGATTACCCCATCATACGAAAAACTCATAAAAGAACAAGAATTCTGAGTAGGAATACGAAAGAAAAATTCATCCAAATTCCAAATTCCAGAAAGTATTTTTAATTCCTGAATTCCACTGAGTCCGTGAAAAGAAAGCCTATTACCCGCTCCACTTCCTAAAATTAATTTTTGTTTTAAAATAGGATTTTTTTCTAAAAACTTTAGATAGGAAGAGTATTCAGACTTTAAAAGTTTTAGTTCTTTTTTTGGAATTTCCATCTTCAGATTTGTTTCATACATAGAAACATAATGAGTAACAAAAAATTTACTATTGTTGCGCAAAAATTCTAATTCTAATTTTCCATCTTCCTCTTCTACATCAGTAAATTGTAAATTGCGATACACATTTAAAATGGGTGTTAGGTGTAATTCTTTTTTGTGTAACTCGGAAATTTCACTTCCCAAATCAGATAAAATCGGATGAACCAAATAACGATTACCTGAAACTAACGCATCTATGATGGATAATCTTTCTGCAAAAGTATGAATCGAAAGAATTTTGTTTTCTTCTGCTGCTTCTTGTCGCATTTGATTTAACAAAGCTTGATCGAAGGAAAATACTCCCTCTTTATCATTACGATTAAAAATTGGAATACTTCTACCACCATCAGCTTTTTGTCGATTAAATTCTTTTAGAGTTAAATCCTTATTATCCACTACGGAATAAAGTAAATCAGAAATACTTTCTAATTCCAAACTTTTAGGAATGATTGGCTTTTCGTTTATGATAATCTTTGGACCTAAAATTTTGCCTGAGTCAACGTCGGATTTTATTTGATAAATCCAAGGTCCATCTGCAACAGATTGAATATGGGTAAATCCATGAACCAAATAGGATTTAAGTGCGATTTTAATTGCTTCTAGATTATTTTGTCCACCTACAGCATTAGCCCCAAGTGTAACATAGGCATCACAGAAGGAAGGTAATACATATCGAATTGCATCCTTGCGTTTACTTTCAGTTATCCTTACAATTACTTTGTTACGTATATATATATCACTTACTTTACTAAAATTTCCACTGGGAGTTAAATAGACTACTCCTTGAATTACTTCATCTGCAAACAAGGAACCAAAATAGAAAAATACAAATAGGACAATAGATTTCATTAATTCAATAAAGTACAACTTAGGAAAGGAGGCAAGTTCTATTTTGCGTTTTCTAATTCATAGATAAGAACAATCCCATTTTTAGGAATCCCAGAATTTCGCACCAACTCAAAGTCATGCAAAGTCAAAACTTCTACTTTATTATTTTTCTTTTGAATTTCCGAAAGTTTATCTATAAAAATCTTATTGTTTGATACACTGTAAGCTGCTTTATTTGGAAGACCGACACCATCCAAACACTCACGAGCCAAATAACATTCATCCCCTGTAATCACAAACTCTTTTGTTCCAGTTTTAATATGAACAAATTGTGAGCCAACAGTGTGCCCTCCGGAAAAATAAATAGAAATTTCTGGACTAAAATAATAATTTACATCTACTTTGATTATCTGGTTTCTGAAACTACGAACTTCAAATACTTTTGCAAATTGTTTAAATCCATCCGACTTTTGAAAATTTTCCAATTCTTTTGTATTGATATAAATTTTAGCATTTGGAAAAAAATGAGAACTGCCAATATGATCAAAATGACTGTGCGTAAGGATAATATCCGTTATCTGCGAAGTCTCTAAACCAATATTTTTTAAAAGTAATACTGGAGATTTATAATTCGAGATTTGAAAAGAAGAAATATACTTTTTGTCCATAAAACCTGTATCCACTAAAATATTTCTATTTCCAGTTTGAATTAGATAAAATGACCAAAGAATTGTTTTGGTTTTTGTTGCATCATTTGCATTTAACAATTCAGATGGGTAAGTGCTTTTGCCATAAATAAGGGAAGTGATTTTTTGAATTTGTCCCTCAGAAAAAATGGAATAGGAAAGAAGAAATAGAGTAAAAACTAAAAATTTCATAACTAAGTGGAAGATTTTTTAGAAATTACTGAATTTGTAAAGTAAATAGCTGAGTGTCAGAATAAAGTTGTGTTTTTTAAATTAATCTTGCAAAAGAGTAAGAAAGTATCTGTCCTATTAGTTAGCAGGTGCACAAAATGAAATATTCCATTTTCCTAATTACAATCCTACAACTTACCTATTGCCTAGAAGCCAAAAAATCCCCTTTTGACGTGAGCAGCAATCCGATTACATCTGCTGTCGCAGCCTTTGATCTAAACAGCTTGGCAAGTAACTTAACAGCAACCGGAACAGCAACTGGAACAGCAACTGGAACGTCAACCGGAACAGCGACTGGAACGGCAACTGGAACAGCGACTGGAACAGCAGATACAACTCCGCCCACTGCAATTGTTAGCAACTTGAGAACAAAAGGTGTGATAGAAACAGGTTTGCTGATTGGAACTGCTGCGGATAATATTGCAGTATCCACTGTTGAAGTACAGATTAACTCGGGAGCTTATGCACCTGCAACCGGGACTTCAAGTTGGACTTATAAATTTCCAGTCACTTCTCTTTGGAAGTATGGATTTACCAATACAGTGAACGTTCGAGTAACTGACACAAGCGGCAATTCAATAGTAATCGCACTAACATCAGTTCAGAAAACAGAAAACCGCGACGTAAATGGAGATGGCTATGTTGACTTAGTTGTAGGAGCACCTACCAATGGCACATCTTCTGGGAAAGTTTATCTATTCAAAGGGAGTGCCAGTGGGATCACCCAAACAACAGCCACTTCAGCAGACCAAATATTAACAAGTGGGATAGGAAAAAACTTTGGTTCTTCTCTAGCAATGACCGATATCAACGGAGATGGTTTTTCTGATATAGTAGTATGTGAATGGTATAGTAATAGTACGAATAATGCTTCGTATTATTATTTAGGAAGTGCATCTGGATTTGGAAGCCAGAATCCTATTTTAAGCGTTGCAGCTACAAGCGATAATTGCAGCTCACTTGCTGTAGGAGATTTTAACAATGATGGATATGGAGATGTTGCCATTTCTGACCATAATAGTAACGGGAAAATTTATATCCACTATGGAAATGCAACTGGACTCAACATCACTCCGGCTCAAACAATTAGTGACTCCGGTTCCAATTTAGGCTTAGCACTTGCGGGAGGAGACATTAACGGTGACGGCAAAACAGACTTAGCCGCATTAACATCAACCAATGTTAATTACGTTCGATCCTATTTATCGAATGGAAATACTCTGGAACCATCTTCCATAATTGGCAATATTCACAATTCGAGTATTGTACTTGGAGATTTTAACGGTGACGGCAAAGCAGACTTAGCCGCTTCTAATATAATTTTCAGTGGCAATTCAGGTCAAGTTTCTATTTATCTTAGCAATGGCTCTGCTCTAAACACAGCTACCACCCAGAACATAAAAGGAGAAACAGGATACTACTTTGCAAAAAATCTTTCCGTTGGAGATGTGAACCAAGATGGAATCATGGATTTAATTGCAGGGAATCCTGAAAACGCGTCCAAAGGAGCTGCTTATATTTTCCATGGTTGTGTAAATACTGGAATTTGTGGTGGAACTGGAGATGCGATAGCAATAGCAAATACAAAGATCACCGTTTCTGGTGGAGCAAATGCCTTATTCGGATCTACCACGAGAGTCATTGACATCAATAGAGACGGATTTCCTGATTTGCTTGTGGGATCAAGTGGGTTAAACAATCAAAAAGGTGGATTGTATATTTTTGAAGGAAACTCTTCCGGCATTCCAATCACCCCAACTCGTATTATCGCAGGAGAAATTGCATCAGACGGAAAACTAGGGGCTAGTTTGTATTAACCTCTGTGACTCGGTGCCTCTGTGGCATATCTTTTTACACCGTCCCTACTGAGCAACTTGATGTATGCTTTCCAAGAAAACCAGACTATGACTAACTTCTGCTTATCCTATTTTTTTACTTTACAAACGAGAGATTTTTTTTTTATAAGCTATATTCATATGAAACAGAGCATCTTGAGGTGATTGGATATAACAATTTCACAAACCTTACATTTCATAAATTTGAAAAAAAAATAGTCGAATGAAACTAACAGGAGGTAGCAAATGCTATCTAGAACATTTATAATACTGTCTTTCTTTACAGCGAGCTTGGTTTTCGCTCAAGCATCTCAAGGAAATACAGCAAATTCAAGTCCCGAAAAAATACCACACTCTACCGCAAAAGAAGATACTTCTATTCCAAAAGGACTCTATCTAAACGGAGTAAACCAAAATCTATCTAATCTCGAAAAAAGTATTTCAGAAAAAATTTCAAAATTAGAAAAACTCCAAGCAAAAGCAGCTGAATTAGACAAAAGTTTCAAGGAAAAAATCATTATCGCAGATGAAGTCCCTGCATTAGAAAGAGCAAGCAATCCACTCATTGTAACTTCTCGTCATATCGAATTTACATTTCAAACAGAAAAAGCAAAAGAAGTTAGAGTTGTATCACGCAAAAAAAACTTAAATAACGATCTACATTCTGTAGTAAGAATACTTACTTTTGCACCGGGAAATCTCTCTAGCATCAAAGTTACAGTGAACAGATTTGATAGTCGAGTAAAACAAATTTCTGAAATTCAAGAATTTGACAGTATGCCTTTGGAAGGCAAAATTGTTGCTTTAAAAGCAATCGACAACGTTTTATACAACACAATCTTCCGATTTGATACAGCAATTCAAAGAGCAGAGGTAAGCAAATTAGAACATACCAAGGACAATCTTTCCGAACTATAATTAGAAATTTTTTAAACTTCAAAGTGACTTTGTAAAAGCAAAGAAAATATCTCTCACAGAGAGCGCAGAGTTCACGGAGAATACTGATTTTATCGGTTCTTTTCTCTGTGTTTCAAACTCAATGTTGATTCCTTGGGGCGCAACATAATGCGTGCTCTGTGAGAAAATTTTGTTTTTATACAACCCCTTTGAATACTTTCCTTCTTCCTTTTCTTTTTTTATTCCATCCCCATTTAAAAATTCTTGCTCTATTTAAAAGAGAAAGTAAAACTGTGAGCTATGGCAGATAAAGATAGTCTCGAAAATTTAACCAAACGAGTAGAGATACTCGAAAAAGAATTACACTTAGTAAAATCTGAACTAAGTAAACTATCCCTTAGCGACACAAACTCACAAGTTCACCAAACATCCTCAAAACCAAATATCATCCAACCACAAATCCCAAAACCAACATCAGAAGAAAAGAAACCAAACAAGAGTTTCGACTGGGAAGTTTTGCTTGGAGGAAATATTCTTGGCAAACTTGGGTTAATGGCGATTTTGCTCGCTTTTATTTGGTTTATCAAATTTGCATTTGACAACCACTGGATCAATGAATCTGGTCGAATTTTTATTGGTCTCTTACTTGGATTTTCATCTATCACAATCGGTTTAGGTTTGGCTAAGCGCAAAATGAGAATTGTCCCCGAATCGATCATTGGAACTGGAATTTCCATTTTGTATCTGAGTATCTACGCTGCCTACTATTACTATGATCTACTGGGAGCCAAAGAGTCATTTGCCGCATTTACAATACTGAGTATAGGAACATCTTTATTAGCCGGCAAAACCAATTTACAAGTTTTGTATATTTTTAGTTTAATTGGTTCAATCCTTGCTCCCATACTTCTTTCGTCAGGGGAAAATTCCTATCGTTTTTTATTTACCTATCTGACTTCTATCAATTTGATTTTTTATTATATCAGCAGATGGAATTCTTGGAGAATTTCTCCTTTTTTAATCTTTCTTTCTAATTGTATTATCTTTCTATTTTGGGCAAATGACAAACTAATCGTAAGTAGCCCCACTCCACCTTTAGTCTATCTTTCTTGTTTATTTTTGATTTTTGGTATGAGAGAAGTTTATCTTATGCCTAGACTACGAAAATCAATAGAGCCATCTAGTTTAGTTTTCCTTTTACTTTTGGTCATCTCTTACGCGGGGTTTGGGTTTTGGGTTGTGGATGAATTTTACCCGACACTCACATCGCATTTTCTACTTTTTCAAGCATTTCTATTGGTTGGATTTTTAAAAATCTACGACGTATATTCAATTCCAACTTTAGGGGAATCACTAAATATCAAAACTTCTCTTTCTGGAATTTTACTTTTGTCTTGGATTACAATTTTATTCGCTGCTATTTCTAATTTTTCTACAGGAAGATGGGTAGTATTTTCTTGGATTTTATTTGCTGGAGGTTTATCAGCAATTGCCTCTTATTTTAGAAATAAAATCTATTTGGTAATCTCTGCTATTCCTTGGTTTTTGGCATTATTACGACTCTACTTTATTGAAAGTCTCTATGATCAAAACGTATATTTTTTACTAAATACTAGGTTTGGATTATTTGTATTAGCCACAGCCTTCTTACTTTTCACATACCAATTACAAAAGAAAAACCCAATTCATAAATCGTTAGTTGGGTTTGTATTTACAGCCTTGTTTACTTTGATTTTAGGAACGTTAATCGAAGTTCGATATTTAGTTAAAAATCCCTATTTTCGTAACCTGGGTTACTCATACGTAATCGCATTTTACATGATCGCACTATTAATTCCCGGTTTCCTATTCTCTTATAGGTCATTTCGGCTTACAGGTGTTATCCTCGGAGTATTACTCATCACCAAGTTCTATCTGTATGATATTTGGATGATGAGTATTGTAGTTAGGATCATCGCAGGATTCTCCCTTGGAATCGGTCTTGTTTTTTTAAGCATAATCTATCAAAAATATAAGGATAAAATCAAAGTGAATCAAATTTTAAAACTAACTGTTTTTCCACTACTTCTATTCATCATTTTACATTCTCAAAATCTTTCGGCTGATCCATTTAAAAATAATGGCTTTAAATATTTTACTGAAATCAAAGGACTCACCAAAGAATTGGTAGAGGATGAAAACTTGGTCTATGGAAGAATTCGTTTGACGGATGAAATTTCTAGGCATAGAGGTGCAACTGATTTGAGGTTAGTTTATGACAATGAACTTGTTCCTTTTTTTCAAAGAAAGGTAACACAAGTTTCGGGTAAAACAGGAAAAACCAGCCCAACTGTAGTTTATTCAAATGTTACCAAAGAAGGCAGAATCTATGTTTTAAAATTAGATGAACCGCCATCCAAAACAGAATACACGGAAATAGAAATCGCAGGCACAGAGAAATACGAAACCGGTGTATACATTTCTCTAGGAGAAGAGCCTAACGATTGGCAAGAATCCATGAGTGCGTCGATTTATAATTACTACGACGAACAAGCCGGAAAGATTAATCGAATAAAATTTCGCTCCGGCAAATATCGTTATGCCAGACTTGAGTTTGACTCAAAAATTCAATTTGAATTTACAGGTGCTTTGTATTCCCCAATAAAAGAAAAGGCAGAATACAGATTGGATTTTAAATTAGAAGATTTTTCAAAATCAAAAGATCCTGACAGAAAAGCAAGTGTATACTATTATGAAAATCCAACCCATAAACCTATTAGCAGAATTGTTTTTGATTTTGAAGACTCAAAATACCAAAGAACTTTTGAAGTTTATCAAAAAGATTTATCTACCAAAGAATATTCTCTGATAACTGAAACAGTCCTATACAAAAAACCAGAAGCAAAAGGCGAACATAGTATAGAATTACCTTTCTACAACGGTGGAGAATTAAAAATTCTAATTGTGGATAATGACGATAAACCTCTTTCACTTAAATCCATTGATGCATATGCAGAAATTGACGAGTTAGTTTTTGAAATTCCGAAAGCACAAATTGTAGATGACTCCAAAAAATTCATATTGTATTATGGAAATGAATTCGTACGATTTCCTGAATTTGATATTACAAAAACCTATGACGAAAAGCTAAAACACACCATTCTGAAAGCAGGCGATCATCAAACCAACTCCGAATTTGCTTATTCATTGGTAGAACCCCCGTTATCCTCTTGGATTATCAGGGGAGTTTTTGCTTTTGGACTCCTCATTATGGCATATCCAGCATTTGCAATTTTGAGACGTTATAGGACAGAGATAAATTTAGAGAACGAAAAAACAGAAAGTTAACCTACTACCAATTTAACTGCTCTCGAATCATCTCGATTCGTTTGCGGTTAACGTTCATATCTGACTTACCAAGCCTAGACGCCGAACGAACGTGAACGGTCTTTGTAGAATCTTCAAAGTAAAATTCTACATCGTCCACATAACCCATAAGTTTTGAAGTAAATTCAGCGTTTAAGTATGTATCTGTGGAACTAATAATTTTAACTCTCTCTTGTTTTTCAATGACTGACTTTAATTCAGAGAATGCCAAAACCAAATCCTTTGTGTATTTATAAGGTGCTATATAGTGTAGATCACTAGACTCTGCTTGGCTGGATACACAATTGGGTGTAATAGGACAGGCGAGAAGTTTTCCATCTTTGACTCCCAGATTACTTGGTCTTGTTCCAGCGCAATTAAAGAGAAACAAACATACACCCAACAAAATAATTGTTTTTAACATTATAATCTTCCTTTAATTCACTAATCCAAACGGATCATTTTGTTTATACTTTTTTGCGTATTCATTAGCCGCATCTGGATTAAATCTTAAAAGTTGGATCTCTTCTAATTTTTTATAACAAACTGCTGAATTAGGAAAAATTAATATACATTTTTGGAAATTCTTTTCTGCTAAATCCAAATCTTTTAGATTTTTTCCAATTTTGTATGCCTCCAGATATACTTGACCAGAGAATTGTTCCTTTTTGTCATCCAAGTTAATTGGTAAATATAAACTATCTAACTTACGAAATATTTTTAATTTCTCTTCACTTAAATTTAGATTTTCATTAAATTTTAGATTAGAAAAATTATCTAAAGTAAACTCGTTTCTAAAAAGTATCTTAACTTTTTCAGATAAACAGAGATTAAATCCAAGTAGCGAAATAAAAAACGCAACAAACAATTGAAGTGCATAGATAAATTTAATATTCACTTTGACATTCGATTTTAAAGTATGAATGGAAGTAGAAACAAACGCATAACGAGAAATTATCCCCAATGCAAATGCTGTTGGAAAATAAGTCATAGCGTCTAACATAGTGTAATCGAACATTTCCTGAAAAAACATAGAACAAAGTACAGAATAAGCAATGAGTTCAATGACACTTAGATTATTTTGTAGGATTTTTTTTACAAGAAACCAGAAAGTAAAAAATAAAATACCACCTAAAACTAGAAATCCGTACAATCCATAATTATAAAAAAACTGTATGTATAAATTATGCGCGTGTGGGTTAGCTTGGAATTGTCTAAAGTAATATCGCAAATCTGTAACGACTCTCTCGGATAAATAATCTATAGGTAAAAATGTATTAAATACTTCATTATTGGATCCAAAACCAAATAGTATAGAGTGATTCAAAACCCTCTCTATATATGTTTCCCAAATCGACATTCGAATAACAAGAGAGCCTGTATTAAATACATTAGAATCTAATAACTTTTTTCCAATGAACATCAAAATAAAAAAAGAAATAAATAACAGTATCAAAACTAATTTGATCTTTGTTCCTCTTTCTACTTTTATATAATAAAATCCAATAAAAAGACTACTAATCATCACTCCCAATATAGAAGCTCTCGAATGAGTATAGTATAACACAAGAAGCGAAAGGATAATTAGTAAAATATAAATATGTTTAAATCTATGTTTGGAAAAAAGATAAACAACTATAACTGCAGGTAAATTAACAGCAATCATACTTGCGATATTACTGACATGAAATCCACCGATACTCATTGGAAATTTATGATTAAAATTACGAGCAACTACATAGACGGTAATAAATATAACAAAAATAATTAGACAGATTGCATAATAAAGATGATTCATATGAATAATCTGAAATAAATCTTTTTCGTCTTCTAAATATTTGAAATAAAGATAAAGTAAAATTCCTGACAGCAAATGAAAAAAACCAAACATAGCACTACTTCCATTGTAAAAAAAAGAAGTGTAAGTCGATATAACAGAAGAAGTTAATAATAACAAAACAAGTAGGTCAAAGATATTATTCTTACTAAAACTAAATTTTTTGAGTAAATATAAATTTGCCACCAAATAAAATAGAATTGCGATAGAGGAATAATGATAACGATAAATAAATATATGAGAAGAAACAATCACAGTATAAAAAACTAAAACACGTTTATTGATTCCCATTTTATAAAACAGAAAAAACAAACCTATTGAAAGATAAAATGCAAATCGAATATAGAGTTTTTGCCTAGCAACAAGAGAACTAGGAAGAAAAATCATACCAGTAATAGAAGTGTATAAAATTAAACTAACGGATGTCAGTATAAAAAAGTAAGACTCAATACTATGAATTTTCTTACGTTGCCAAAGAAAAAAAACTCCAGAGGCAAAATAAGCACTAAAAGACAATTCTTTGACTAAATTTGGTTGCGCATCATTAAAATACAAGTATAAGCATATAAATAATACAAACCATGTTTGAAAAATAATTCCTACCATATTTAGTTTTCTACAATTTCAAAGTAAGTTTTGATTCTTTGTAGGTCAAGTTTTCTTTTCAGATTTCTTTGATTTTGAACCATCTTCATTTTTTGTTGGAAAAAAAGTAGCCTTATCTAGTATGAGTAAAAACCCATAAAAGTTACATTTGGGCAAAAAACATATGCAGTTAAATAAAACGAACATAATTAAAATTATCCCCTACTTTGTATATATACTTATCATTTTTATTCTATTTCAAGTTCGTTTAGAATTAGACAAATCAAGCTCTTATATCACAAGTGACGGCGCAATCAAATTGTACCAATCTGCTCAATACCAAAAAAATGGATTTTTATCTCTCACCTGCCTTTATCCTGGACAGGAATTTGATCCAGAGTTTAAACATTTTCCAATTTCTTACCCTTGGGCAATCTTTAACACCAAGGAAAAATGTGTTTTAGAATATCCGCCTTTCTTTTATTGGTTAGGTGGATTTTTACTCAAATTTCTACCACTAGGAACACTTCTATATTTACCTCTTTTATTCTACTCTTTTAACATTCTATTTTTGGATTTCCTATTTAGAAAAATAGGGCTCTTTTCCGTATTTAGAGTATTTTTAGTTTTATTAGGATTTATTTCTTTTTCCTTATTAACCGCACTTGACTATACAGAAAATCCAGCATTTCAGACATTTTATCTCTTAGGATTTTATTTTTTTTGGAAACTAAATCAAAATAAAAATCAAAAACTAAATGTTCTAATTATCACTGGCGCATTATTTGGATTAGCCTTTGTTTTGCGATTAGAAATACTTATGACTTTTGGTTTTTTAGGTTTNNTTTAGATATGTTTCTTCGATTGATTTTAATGATAACGCAAAAGCAGATATATGGAAGCGACTAACGTTCTTACGAGCTTCTATTTGGGGTAATGAAATTATGGTTGGAATTTTTAAATTTCAACCTTTGTGTTGGATAATGTTATTACTTCCCATCTGGGCTTTGTTTAAAAAAGTAAAATCACAAATAGGTTCTATTTTTTTAGTTGCAGGTTGGATTTCACTTATTGTGATTCCACTCTATGTAACTGTTTATGGAGGTGTTGGATACTTTGGACTTCGTTATCTAGAAGCACCTTTCTTTTTAATTTTAATTGGGTTTGCCATTTACCTCTCAAATGATTATTTCTCTAACTCAAAAAAGATAAAATGGATTTTAGTATTACTTTTAATTGTGGCTGCTTATGGGAATTGGCTTTCAACCAAAGAAGGTTTAAAAATTTTACGAAATTCATCCAAGGAAAATTCTTTATTTCAAAGTTTTTTAAAAAAGTCAGATAGATGGATCATTCATTCTTCTCTTTACACTTCGATTTGGATGGGACAATCTTTTTTGGAAAAAACTCATGTCACTCTAACAGGAAATGAGGAAACTCTTTTATATCTAAAAAATATTCCCGAAAAAGAAAATTTTATTTTTATACTAAGTCCCAAGGACATCTATATATCTTCCGATATTCCTAAAAAATTGCACTATCGTTATTTGACACCACTAGACTTAGAACAATTGCCTGTTCAAACAATAGACGAACTAACTTTGGGTGGAGTTAAATTAGTGTTAGCCCAAAAGAAGACTCCAACTAAATGAAAACCTTCTTAAAAAAACTTTTATTTTTTTTGTTTATTATTTCCACTATTGTTTTTGTGCGCATTTTTATAGCACAACTTTATGTTGTAAATGGAAACTCCATGTTGCCAACTTTGAAAACTGGTTCTCTACTTTTTACTGGCAAATATAATTTTAGTCAACGAATCCCTTTTACCAATAAAGAATTTTCTTACGCAATCCCCCAAGTTGACAGATTAGACATGGTGTTATTTGAAGGAGAAGAAGGAGATATTTTAATAAAGAGAGTCATTGGTCTTCCTGGTGACTACTATTCTTTTCAAGACGGACGAATTTTTATCGACTCACTTCCTTTAGATGAAAAATACAAACTCCAAGAAAGTAAAACGATACTCCCCAATCAATCCCTTCCTGCAGATAGTGTTTTTTTTCCAATGCGAAGAGAAGGCAGAATTCCGCCCGACTACTATCTTCTTCTAGGAGATAATAGAGAACATTCCTATGACTCGAGAAACATTGGATTAGTTCCTACTGTGCGTCTTAGAGGAAAGGTATTGTACATCTTAAAAAACTAACCGATAATAAAACAATGAAAGAATTCAAAGACAGGCTATTAATTTTACTCTCCGGAATTTTACTTTTTTTTGGAATTCTAATCATCCGAGTAATCTATCTAACTTTTTTAAATGGAAATATGATAGAAGCAAAATCAGAACAAAGAATTCAACGCGGAATCATATACGATAGACGCGGAATGGAACTCGCCCTTTCGCAAGACTCCTCTACCATCGGAATCAATCCAGCAAAAATTTACGACGCAGCGTTTACAGCAAATAAACTTTCTAAATTTCTAAATATGCCAGCAAAAAAAATTGAATCTATGATTCTTGAAAAAGCAAATTACTTTTTACTTAAACGAGAAATAGAAAATAGTACGGCAAGTAAAATTATGGAAATGGCACTTCCAGGAGTTAGAGTCGAAAAAGAATTTAAAAGAGTTTACCCAAACGGAACTCTAGCGTCTAACTTAATCGGCTTTACAGGTATGGACGACAACCAGTCGTTATCCGGCATCGAATTACTTTATCATAAAGAATTGTTGAATTATGTTGATAATGAGAATATGCGGGGTAATGATATTTACCTCACAATTGATAGCCTAATTCAGTACAGGCTTGAAACTGCATTAGGGAAAGCATTTAACCAAACTAAATCCAAAAAAGCTGTCGGCGTTTTTATGGATGTAAATACTGGAAAAATTTTAGCTATGGCAAGTTTTCCCAACTTTGATCCAAATCGTTATTCTGATTTTCCGGCAGAGGCTACTACCAATTGGGCGATACGTTACGAATACGAACCAGGTTCTACGATGAAAATTTTTATGGCAACAATTATGCTGAATGAAAACCTAATTGATTTGGATGAAAAATTCTTTTGTCCTGGGTTTGTAGAATTTGGAAGTAGAAGAGTCAACTGCGGTGATAGGCATGAGATGGTAGACCTAGATGAAATTTTACAATACTCTTGCAATGTGGGAATCATCAAGGCGGTAAAAAAAGTTCCAGACGAAAAAATATTCAAGTATCTAAAGAAATTAAAATTCGGAATGAAAACAGGAATCGCAAGTGATGAGGTTAAAGGACGATTACCCGCTCTAAAGGACTGGACTCCAAGTACATCTTACTACATGGCAATCGGACAAGGATTTTCCGTAACACCTATCCAACTTGTGACAGCAGCCGCAGCAATCGTAAACGGCGGAAAAGTTTTAACTCCAACCGTTGTTTCCCATATCACCGACTCTTACGGAGAAATCGTAAAACAATTTCAATACGAACCAGAATACTTAGGAATCAGTCCAAGCACAACCCAACACCTAATGCGAGCCATGACCAAAGTTGTAAAACACGGAACGGGGGTAAAGGCAAACACAGAAGCAGGTGGGATCATTGGAAAAACAGGAACAAGCCAAGTCTCCACAAAAGGAAAAGGTTACGAAGAAGGACTAGTAGCCGCATCTTTTTTGGGATTTTTTCCTGCTAATAATCCTCGTATCGTGGGACTTATTTTACTTTCGGAGCCAGAAGGTTTAGTTCACTCCGGTGGTGGAATTGCTGCTCCTGTATTCAAAGAAGTAGTAGAAAATATCATTCCAATCATTGAATTCAGTGAGTCCGCAAACTCTTACCAACTGCAAGAGGTTAATCCCGATAAGCCTAAGATTGACATCACAAGAGTCCCTGACTTCAAAGGAAAAACTCTTAAAGAATCTCTCACCATACTTCAATATTATGGCATCAAATACAAAACCTATGGAAGTGGTTTTAATAAACGACAAGCTCCTTCTAGCGGTGAGCCAGTGAGGAACGGTGACGTATGGCATTTGTATTTTGAAAAAGAGTGAAGCTTTCATTTAAGAAATTGTCCTTTTCTTTTTTGAGTTCTTTGATGGATTCAATCATGGGGGCGATTAAAAGACTATGGGCAACCATTTTGTAACCGCTGGCCAAAACCATCGAAGCAATCATTCGATCAAACATCGAAAGTATTCAAGAATTATTCGCCAATCCAAACTTAGGTTTACTCATTTTACAATAAGTCTACTTCCTAGCCATCTGCATATTCTCTATCGCTTTCAAACGTTCTTCCATTTGTGCAACCCGTAGAGACGTTGTGCGTAACGCTGCGATCTCTTCGCGGAGTTTCTTATTATCCTCTTCTAGTGCAGAAGTTTTTTTATCGATTGTAATTGCGTAAGATGATAGCTGAGATGTTTTTTCCTTCTGCGATTCCTCCCCCGTTTCAATTGTAGAATTATAGGAAATTTTTTTTTCAGCTTCTCCAATCCCTTTTGAGTATATTCCATTCCTAATTCCTTCCAATTATTAACAGCTAGAGAGTCTTTTCTTGTACCAAGTAGTAATACGTTGTAAAAACCCACTTTTTATGCAGTAGTCCAGTGTTCAATGTTGTTCTCCTTTCGTTCTATATGATTGCTAGTTTGTTTGGTGATTTTCGCTTGACTGAATTGGGTAAATAGACTATTTCTTTCTTATGAAAGCCAAAATCCAAGAATATCCAAAAGTGATAAGCCCTAATGGTCTTCCGTCTGCTGTTTTGATTCCCATTAAGGAGTGGAATCATATGCAAATGGAACTCCAAGGTCTGAGAAAAAAGTTGAATGAGATACAAGGAATTCAATCCGCCTTGGAACAAGTCCGCACTTCTAGAAGCAGCAAAAAGAAACTGCAAACCCTTAAATCTTTTCTGAATGAACGTTGAAATATTTGCCACTGATAATTTTAAAGCAAGAGCAAAGCCTCTGCTAAAAAAATTCCCTTCTCTTAATAAAGAATTATTGGAACTTGAAAAATCTCTAACGGCAAACCCATTCCAAGGAACCAACCTAGGTAAAAACCTTTTTAAACTTCGCCTTGCCTCGAGAAGTAAAGGTAAAGGTAAAAGTGGTGGCTTTCGCATTATCCATCTTGTCATATCAGAAACTTCTCCTGCGCATTATTCTCTATATCTTCTTACAATTTATGATAAGTCCGAAAAATCGACCTTATCCCCGAAGGAATTACAAGAATTATTAGATAATTATAATTAAATCTAATCATAACGTACAATTCCCAATCGCACTAGTTCCAACGACACAAGAAGAGACCGTTCCTGTTCCCGTTGATGCCGTTATCCTTTTGAGTAAAACTGTTGCTATTAAATTTTGGCAGGTTAGTGTAAGGCTTTGGGTTAAGGCTTCGTAACCTGTAGCATTGACTGAGAGGCTAATACTTGTTAGTGTCGAGCTGATCCCCTGAATGGTAAAACTACCACTTCTATCTATGACAGTATATTTGCCTTGCCGATTTAAACCACTCGCGACTTGCTCACTCATAGATATGAGTTGTCCCGCTTTCAGACTTCCATCCGACTTGAAATTCAAAACTGCAAGCGTAGGTTTCGTCTGCGCAACTAGGGAAACACTCTGACTAAGGAAGAAAAAAAGGAGGGCTAATCTAAAAAATGCGTTAAGGAATTTTATCGAAAATTTATTTACTGAACTCTGTGCTCTTCTCGGTGTTTTCGGTGGCAATCTTTTTACTTTTTCTACTACGCTTTTTCTTGGATTTGTTTAAGAGCGTATTTGCCGCGTAATTCTCTGACTCGAAGGTGAATCAACTCACTTAGAGTATCCACCATCTTTTTTTTATTTGGATCTTCTATTCGAGATTTGATTTTTTCTTTCACGGTATAAAAAGTATTAGCCTTAATTTCTTTTGGAAGACCACCAAATAAAGATTTTAAAATTTTCACATGAGTTTCAGTTAAAATACCTTTTTCGTCTTCTGCAATACATTTATCTACAAAATCCCCAAGAGGCATTTCAGAAAGTGTTTCATCTTTTTCGGAAAGAATTAAATAATAAATGGTAATGACTTCTCTCAAAGGAACACGAAGTTTTTCTTCTAAGTTTTGAAAGAAAAAACTCAAATCATCAAGAGTTTGATTTGGATTTTTTAAAACCTCTTTCATGATGAGGTAAATGAGTGTTACATGCTTTTCACTTAAATCAGGAATATCTTTTTTGAGCCTAACAGTGATTGTCCGTATTGCTTCTTGTGCATTAAAATTTTGGTTTTGATTTTTAAAAAAAGATTTAATTTCAAAAAGTAAAATATCAACTATATAAGGATAATCTAATTTAGTATTGAGTAACTCGGCTCCAGGACTTTGTGAAAGAGCTTCTAGTTTAGCATCAGAATCGCTAATTCCTTTTTTTTCTTCTCCGCCTGTCTGCCCATTTGATTGTGTAGATGTAGATGGCGTTAGATTTGTCTTACCATACTCTTCTGCCACTTCTTGCAAATGTTGCGCTGCATAAAAAACAGTCTGCACATAAGTTCCAACCAATTTAATTCGATCCAGAAACTTTGGAATACTATTTCCATTCTTAATCCAAGTAATACATTTTCTCACTTGGTCTGGTTGTTGTTTAGAAAAAAAACTGATATCTCCAGAGGATAAAAATGAAAAAATATTTTGATTGGCAATAAACTTTTGAACGTCTGCTAAACTAACAGTAGCGGCACTAATATCCAACGTATCAGTGCTAATAAAAGAAATTTGAGAAGGGTTTCTGGTTATCTTAAAAAAATCTTCTTCATCCCAAAGTCTTTTAATCAATATGTGAATCATTTGATTAAAACCAATTGCTTTCAATTTGTTTTGTTTTGGTGGTGGAAAAAAGTAGGACTTATTACTTTTTTTGTCATAGAAGACAGCTTTAATTTCTTCTTGTACTCTCTTCTCGTAGGTTGTTCCACGCTGAAAGTTTAGATAAATTTTTAAAGCACTTGAGACAGTGTTCTCTTCGCTTTGATTGAGTATGATTTGACCTTCTAAGTCTTCTAACAACTTTCTCATAAAACTGTATTAACCTTCTTAACAAGCCTACTTAATTCCTTCAAGAATTTATTTCAAAGAAACATTTAAGTTCACATGAATTCCATAAAAGAATTTTGCCCCAGAGTCACGGAGAAATTTAAAGAGAGTCTATTTTATAATATAATAGACTTGTTGCGAAATTAAATGTCAGTTCGAGCCTGTCGAGAACTACTAGTGCAAAATGGCTTTATTTTATTAGCACTTCTCGACTTCGCTCGAAATGACAATGTTCATCCTAGATTAATTTTGCAACAACTCTAATGTTTAATTTGGTAATTTAGCCTTGGTTATTATTTTTTGCAATATGGTAATTGAATCCAAATATTTCACTAGATATCTTTAATTCAATGAATAGTAATAAAAATAGCGCAATCCCATTATCCTCTATTCTCTGTGCTTCTGTGCCTCTGTGGCAAACCACACTGAGTAGTTACAAATTTTATCTCTTAGAAAACCAGTTGAATGCCCAAAGTAATGCTAAAGCGCCGAGTAGGTCAGAGATAAGACCTGCAATAATTCCAGTTGCGGAAAACCCTATTAACCCCAAAAGCATTCCGCCCAAAAAAGAGCCAATGATTCCGATGATCACATTTTTCCAAAAGCCAAAACCTTTTCCTTTGAATATAAGCCCTGCAACATAACCAACTACTGCACCGACTAAAATCATTCCTATCAAACGTGTTATCATTTTATTCTCCTATTCCAACCCAACAATTTGAAAATCAGCTATCGTATCTGGTTTTGAAGTTGCGGGTGTTTGTTTATTGTTTGTTAATTCTTTTACTCTTTCTGAAATATATAAATCCAACATATTAATAGTAACTCTTCCCTTCTTGGAATAATCAGCCTTCCCTCCTAACCCTTCCAATAGCGCTTTAGTAAAAGCTCCATTTCCCCAAGATTCATTTTCAAGGGAGACTTGATTTTTTGTTGAAGAGGTAAACACTACTATGCCGTTCTCAACATCCGAAAGTTCATTGATTAATACAGTTATATCAGTAGAATTATTTTTTCCAAATACATTCGCCGAATGGCAAGTATCCCCAAANNAGAATCATTCACTCCATGCCCTGAAAGAAAAATCATCGCATAATCACTACTCTTTGTTTCCTTTTGAATCCAGTCTAGTCCATCTAGGATATTACTCGTATTAGCCTCTTTATTTAATAGAGTTTTCACAAAAATTTCTTTGTACATTCCACCTTCTTGTTTTAACATAAGGCTCACAAAATCAGAAGCGTCCTTTGAAGCAAATTGGAGTTTTAAACTTTCATCATTGTAATCACTTACTCCAACGGCTAAGATAAACAGTCTCGGTTTTTCAATCACTTCTTCTTTTTTATCCAACCAATCAATTTCTAGATTAGCAGGATTACTGGAATTGTATTTACTCTGGGCAATCAGGCTAATCATACAATCGGTTTCAGGAATATCTACTTTTATAGACTTTGTTTCACTTTCTGTTTCTGTGGATACTAGACTTAATCCCCTCGTTCCAGAATTAGGTCTTCCATTGATTAATACTCGTATGCCGGTAACTGGATTTCCAGAAGGAGTCCTTACTTTGTATCGAATCGTAACTTGTTTGTTGGAAGTTTTAAATACACTTTTTGGTGAAATAATTTCTATTACCGGGGGATAATGATCCTTTAACTTACTAGTCTCATTTTTTCTCCCTGAGTCTTCATTTGTTTTGGAAATTGTATCTGCTTCATTTCCAATCTCTAAAATTTTTTCGATTATATCAGGACGGTAGTATTTACTCCTAAATTTTGTAAGTGGAAAAAAATCAGGAGAATGGTCCTTGCCTCTATTTACATTCCAACCCAAGAACTCTTCCGCTCCAGGGGCAGAATCATAGTAACCGGAGGTTGTACTGATTGCCCATTTTCTTTTGTCCTTATGTAAAAATAGAGATAAAAGTTCTATTCCATTTTCAGTATTGTACCATCGAATCGTTCCATCTCCAAAAGCAGCTACTACGTATTTACCGTTACGAGTTAAGTTTACTGCCCATGCAATCCCAGGTCCGGGAACTTTCCAAATTTCTCTTCCCTCTTTGTCATAGTAGCGCAAATTCCATTCTGTCCCTAAAACAAAATTAGTATTAGATGTCGCCATAGAGCGAGAAGTCTCGTGAGCCTCTAGTGGAATTTTTTTACCATACAGTTGAGGTGAATAATTATTTCTCCAATTGATAACAGATACAGCACTAGTATTTGGCGCATACATTCCACTTGTATCCAAATCATCCAGTCGAACTCGTTTGTCTGCAATCGCAAACTGAGCCAAGTCTTTACCAAATTGTGAATAACCAAATTGCACTCGAGCACCATCTTCAGAAACTAAAAAATTACTTTGCCCATCTCTAAAATCAGGTGTATCAGGAATTTTATACAAAACTCTTCTATCCATCCCATCTAAAACTCCAAAAGAAGGATCGTGAGTTGAATAAGCAATCCCGCCTTCTTTTAAAGGAATTACATGCATGATAGAATTCCAAGACACAGGTATATCCTTGTAATCCCCTTTGCCAGCATCTGACCATTTACGAATAAAATATCCATTTCTCTGTGCTAGACCACCGGCATACAAGTATTTGCCGTCATTTGACCAAGTCACTTTACTCAAATCTCCGTTGTTCACGCCAGACGTAGTCGGACTAAAAGAATAATTGATAGAATTAAACGTGACATCAAACACTTCCACGAGTTGACCAAATTCATAACCCACCACAAGCTTTGAACCATCATTAGAAACTCGCATGGAAATCGGAACTCTTCCACTCTGACCTGTTTTTCTATCAAGTAGTTTTAATCGTCCACTCTCCAGAACATAATATCGAATATTCCCATCCAGGCAAATAGTGATTATCTTCAATATTCCATCTTGTAAAATGAAGCCAGTATCATAACTCCTGTCTCTGTAATCCAAATCCTCCGCAACCAAATTGTAGTTAACTGCATTGTAGAGTTTAAATCCAGTACGTAAGTTGACTGCTAGGTATTTTCCATCGGGCGAATAGACCATGTGAAAAATGAGTTCATTTACTTTCGTAATACTTCGTTTTAAAATTCCAGATTCTATATCGAAAATATAAATGTATTTTCCATCCTCACTATCAAGTCCAGTCCAACCTGCTACTGCAATGGTTTTACCGTCAGGCGATAGAGCCACTGCATTGACTTTTCCTTCATGACCATGTTTAATAGGAACTCGAATTGTCCTAAGAAGTTTTCCCGTGGAAAGCTCCCAAATTTTCGCTGTTTTATCAGTCGAGGCAGTAGCAATGATGCGATTTTCTTTGTCCGTGCTGATGCGCCTTATCACAGCAGTATGCATTCCCGCTTCTACTCGTAAAATCGGATCAGAAGAAAAACTTTCCGCATTTAGAATTTGGAAAGTCAAACTGACTAAAAGTAAAATAATAGATTTTACAATTTTCATGAAAAATTACTCGGCAACAATTTTATCTATTTCTTCTTCGGTAAATATCTGTTTGCCCACATTAGAAAAAACAATGTATCTATTATGAATTATGTAAATCGGACCTTTGACTGCTTTTCCATTTTTGAGTAATAGAATTTCTGGTTTCTTAAATGTATCTGGTTGAAAATTGATAACTTCCTTTTCTGCCTTACGATTTTCTACTAAAGAAATTATAATTGGACTTTCAGAGGTGTTTTTCAATTTAGCGGACTCAACTCCAACTAAATCGTCTAGTTCTTTTTGTCTGGTAGAAAGTTCATTTGGATCCATACTTTTAGTAACAGGTTTTTCAGAACATCTGAGAGACAAATCAGGAATAACCGCATTGGAAAATTCTTTTCTCTGTGCTCTATTTTTTAAACCTTCCGCCTCGGCTTTTTCTAAAACTGATTTTTGTTTTTCTGGGGTAACTTCCACTGAATAACCAACCGGAATAATTTGTGCATTGTAATCTAAATTAGAAACCAATTTTTTGATTTCAGGAGTATCTTCGATAATTTCATCATCTTCAATTCCAGTGGCTCTGACTCTGGTTCTAACACTTCCTTGTAATACAGAAATTTTTGTTTTTCCATCAGACTCTGTTTCTACGCCAAATGCAGTTCCTCTCACAGACGCCACAGTAGTTGGTGTAACAGCTTGAATTTTTTCACCAGTAAATACTTTTTGTATTTTAAAAAGAGCTTTTCCCTGTTGCAAAAATCCAGAAAAAATATTTTCAATTGGCGCTTCTTTAAATTTTAAAACAAATACTGTATCTTCTTTGAGTCTTAAAGTAAATTCTGAAAGAGATTGTTTTATTTGTAACTCACAGATGGATTTTTTACCTACATAAATAGTTTGGTTTTCCAAAACTAAATCCCCAATCTGTAATTTTCGATTGTCAACAAATGTATCTCCAACAATAGACAACACCACTCCAGTAGCTCTACTTTTTGGAATTGTTTTCTCAACACCTTCCAAATATTCTTTGATAAATAAATTTCCTCGAACTCCCGCCATCACTGCGGCAGTCCAACCATTTATGTTTCTCGCGAGCACATCCGCCTTGTTATCCACTAGAAATTTTACAACTTCAAAGTGGTTGTTGTTAGCCGCAAACATGAGAGCATTTGTGCCTTCACGATCTTTGACATTGATATAAGCTTGTTCAGAAAGTGCTTTTTTTACACCGTCCAAATTTCCGATACTAGCAGACTCTAACAAGTCCGTATTAGGCTCTCCATTTATAGAAGAGTATGTGATAAGAAAAAGAAAACATAGTTTCAATAACAGTTTCATTTGCGATAACCTTTCTTTGAAAATTTACTGGGTCTGTGTAAGAAAAATTTTGCCACAGAGACACTGAGTCACAGAGGTTAATAAGATATTAGACGTTATTGTAAGATGGTGTGGATATACTGATTTTCTTTTCAATAAATTCTCTGTATCTTTGCGCCTATGTGGCATATCTTTTATATAGTCCCAATAAGTTCAATGAATCCCTACTCTAGGCTTTTGTAAATAGTAAATTTATTTTCCAAGTGGCAAAGTAAAAGTAAACTTACTCCCTTTGCCAACTTCACTTTCTACTCTTATCTTACCGCCTTGTTTTTCGACAAATTCTTGGCATAGGATTAACCCAAGCCCTGTACCTTTTTCCTTTTGTGTTCCAAGACTACTGTATTTAGAATCTATTCTAAATATTTTACACAGATTATCCGAGCTAATTCCCACACCTGTATCAGAAACAGAAATTTCCAAAAAATCTTCTATTTTTTGTGTGGATACTATTACTTTACCTCCAGGATGTGTAAACTTAATTGCATTAGTTAATAAATTACGAATGATTGTATTGGATAAAGTTTCATCCGCAAAGACAACATCTTCCCCTTCAAGGTTTTGTTCTATGATTATATTTTTATTAAATGCGTTAGTAGTTACAATCGGAATACTATAAGATAAAAGTTTGTTAAAAGATAGATTTCTTTGGTTAACTGCTATTTCCTCTGATTGTGACTTTGCCCATTGTGCTAAGTTATCAATTAGGGATAATGCTGATTTTGCGGAACTAAATATCATTTGCGTATATTGCAAGAACATAGGGTCACTTAGATTTACTTTATCGATTAATTCGCTTTCCATAATTTCAGATAAACCCATAATGCCTGCGAACGGATTACGAAGATCATGCGCTATGATTTTAAAAAACTTATCTTTGGTAGCATTCAGTGCTTCTAGTTTTCTGCGAGATTCAGTTATCTCGATATGATTAGCCACTCTCGCAAATAATTCTGCTGGATTCAGGGGTTTAGTAATATAATCCACTGCACCAAGCTCAAACCCATGTACGATTTTTTCTGACTCAGTTACCGCAGTTAAGAAGATCACAGGAATTTCTTTTGTATCAGAGTTGGATTTTAAGATTTTGCAAACTTCAAATCCGTCCATTTCAGGCATTTGAATATCTAGTAAGATTAAATCGGGGGCTTTGATTTTTACGGACTCGAGGGCTTCTTTTCCGGATGTAGCAATGCTGATATTATATCCCTTACCATGTAGCATAGCGCCTAACACCTGTATGTTTTTAGTGGTATCGTCAACAACTAAAATTAAAGGCTTTTTCTGATTAGCGTTCATTGATTTTTCCTTAAAGAACTTCCATTAGAAGCATTGTCATATCATCTTGCAAGTTTCCATCGCAATACTTATCAACGTTTTCATAAAGCTCGGCTAAACATTCTTTGCCGGATTTATGATTTAACATTGAGATAGTTTCGTTAAATCGATCTAAGCCGTAAAGTTGACGATTTGAGTCAAAGACTTCGAACATTCCATCGGAATATAACAGAATTTTATTTCCTTTTCTTAATTTAAAAGTATAATTATTAAATGTTGTATTGGGATTTAACGTAAGAATAGATCCTTTTCCTGGAAGATTGAAAATCTCATTCCCTTCGATCGAGATGATTGGATGATGACCAGCATAAGAATAGTGCAATTCTTCTCTATGCACATAGTATTTTATATAAACACCAGAGAAAAAGTAGGGAGCGATAAGAGAAGTAATATGCTGGTTAATAGTGAATAACCCCTCTGCTGGTGTAGTTTCTTTAGTGGAAGCAATTTTAAAAGCGAGTAAAATTATTCCAGACATCAGAGCCGCAGAAATCCCATGTCCAGAAATATCTCCAAATAATAGATCTATTCTTTGGTCTATGTCAGAAGGATATTCTTTATAGGCAATTAAATCACCGCCAATTTTTGAGTATGGTTTATAAAAACTGGTAAATTGAAATAATTTAGATAAGGGAAACGTATTAGAAATCAATGAAGCTTGTGCTCTAATTGCAACGTTCAAATCACTGTCCATTTTATTATAAAGCTTTAAGAGTTTGTCTCGAGAAATTTTTATTTCTAGATGTGTAGCCACTCGTGCATACAATTCGGTTGGCTTAAACGGCTTAGTGATGTAATCCACTGCACCGAGTTCAAAACCATGAACTAATTTTTCTGGATCAGTGACTGCTGTTAAAAATAGAACAGGTATATCTTTAGTATCAGGATTTGATTTAAGAATTTTACAAACTTCAAATCCATCCATTTCGGGCATTTGTATATCAAGTAGAATCAAATCAGGAGATTTTACTTCGACGGAAGTAAGTGCTTCTTTTCCAGAAGTCGCAACGCTAATATTGTATCCTTTGTTACGAAGCATATTGCCCAATACTTGAATATTTTTTGTAGTATCGTCTACAATTAGAATTAAAGGTTTTTCAACTGATCGCATATTTATTCGTTGCCCAGGTAAATAGCCAATTGCCCCAAAATTTTGTAGATCCTATCCACATCGAATGTCTCGATACCATTGTTTAATCTAAAGCAATATTCTTTTAGTTGAGTAATATTTTTATTTTCCGCAAATATTTCTAGCTTCTTGACTAACTCAATCAACTCATCAATGATTAATGATTTTTGTAATCTTAAAATCTGGGGCATAAAGATTTGAAGCAAATAAGTCTTATCCTCTATAAGTAAGGTATCATCGGAGTTTATAGAGATTAATTCTTTTTCTACCGATTTCTCTTTATTTTCTGCTTTTCTTTCATAAGGTAAATATTTTATTAGAAGTTCTAATAAGTCAAATTTGAAAACTGGCTTTAATAAAAAATCATTTACTATATTATTAAATTTATCTTTCTTTAATTGACTACCCGATGCAGTAATTGCTATTATTGGAATATGTTTTAAATCATTGTCTAACTTTAAAATATTTGCAGCCGTATAACCATCCATAATTGGCATTTGCATATCCATGAGAATAATATCTGGACGATTTTTTTGGGCAATGTTAATACACTCTTCTCCATTTTCTGCTTCCATTATTGTAACATTGAATGGTTTTAGAAAGCCTTTTAGTACTTTACGATTTATGGAAATATCTTCTACAATTAAGATAAGAGGATTTTTAAATTTAATATCTTTTAGCCAACTCTTATTCTGTTTAGTTTCTTCTTCAAAGTTTAAATTTCCAACAGGAATATCGAAAAGGGATACACAAAATGTAGTTCCTTTTTCGTATTCACTTTCTACTGAAATATTTCCACCGAGTATTTCCACTAATCGTTGTGTAATTGTTAATCCAAGTCCAGTTCCACCGTAGAGAGTATAATTTTGATTTGCCACTTGCGTAAAAGGTTCAAAAATTCTATTCAATTCTTCTTTTGGTATCCCAATTCCACTGTCAGTAACAGTAAAATATAAGTCTAATTTACTCGTGTCTTCCTCTTTAGTAGTAATATTTATTTCGACACTTCCTTTATGTGTAAATTTGACAGCATTACCAATGAGGTTAAACAGTATTTGTCTTAAATATTTTTCATCAATAAGAATACTTTTGGAAATATTTTGCGAAATACTAAAAGATAAATTAATTCCTTTTTCAGTTGCTTTCATTAAAAAAATGGATTGTATTTCTTTCATAAGAGTATTTAAATTAACAGGTACGGAATTTACAACTAAGCGACCTGCTTCTATTTTAGATATGTCTAATATATCATTAATCAAATTGAGAAGCACATTACTACTTTGGATAATATTATTTAAGTATTCTGTAGATACTTTATTTTCTTCCAATTTGTCTTGCAATATAGTTGAAAAACCCACGATCGCATTGAGTGGAGTTCGTATTTCATGGCTCATATTTGCCATAAACTCCGACTTAGCCTTATTAGCCGCTTCTGCAAATTCCTTTGCTTTTAAGACTTGCTCTTCCGCTTGTTTTTGTTCGGTAATATCTGTACGAATAGTATAATATTGTGTAATGTTGCCGTTCGTGTCTAAAAAAGGAACGATGGTGCTTTGAACCCAGAAAAACGATCCATCCTTTGCCTTGTTTTGAATAACTCCTTTCCAGATTTGTTTACTTTGAATTGTTTCCCATAAATTTTGGAAAAAATATTTCGAATGAATTCCTGAATTAATAATTTGATAAGTTTTTCCGACTAACTCTTCCTTTGTATATTTTGAAATAGCACAAAACTGTTCGTTTGCATAGGTTATATTTCCATAGACATCCGTGATTGAAACGATAGTGTGATTGTCTAAGGCAAATTTAAAATCCAAAAGAATCTTCTCCACTTCCATACGTTTTGAAATATCTGCTATCAGTTCTTTCGTTTTGTCAGCGACACTACTTTCTAATTCTTCTTTTTGCAATTTCATTAGAGTAAAATTTTCTTCTCGCAAAGCATTAATTTTATCCCCAAGTGCCAGTGGAAAAAATATACTCTCCATCACAACACCCAACAGAAGAGAATTTCGATTCCAAAGGTTGTAGGTAATAAAACCATTTATTGTTAGATAGTATACTAATGATCCAAGTGTAATCCAAATCAATGCGAGGCTATAAAACCGAACATTGATTTTTTTTTCTTTTAACCAAATATACAAACTCAAGAACAGTAAATAAGAAATACCAATTTGTGAAATAATTTGATTGAAACGAACTAATGCATAATGTTGCACGATAGAAAAACAATCCAGAAAACCGACTATTACCAAGGCATAAACATTTAATAGAGGGACTATAGATTTTACAATTGGTCTTTTATGCAAATCTAAAAATTGAATAGTAAATTTACTTATGAAAATAATTGGAAGATAAAACCAAACAAATGGATGCGAATCTAAAAATAATGCTATCTTTTCAGGAAATATAAACTTTAAAATTGGAAAATTGTGGAGATGTAAAAGAGTCGGAAGTGTAAACAACACATAACAAAAATACCAAAAGTATAATTTATCTTTAGTGGAAAAAAATAAAAAAACATTATAGAAGAACATAACAACAATTATGCCCACTGCTGCCGCTATAATAAAATCCTGCTTGGTTTTATTTTGACCTAAAGATAAAATGCTTCCTACTTGAATGGGAATTGCAATCGGTCTTTGGGTAAATATACGTATATACACAATGTTTTGCTCTTTTTGATTTCCAAGTGGCAACCAAAATAAATTGGAAGGATATGCTTTATTAACCTCTGGACGTTGTGCTCCAGTAGATGTGACTAATACATATTTACCGTCGTTTAGTGCATAGTAGTCAATAGTCCATAAAAAAGTACTACCAAGTTCTAACCAAACATCTTTTCCAGTTTGATTTTCAATATTCAGTTTTAGCCAGAAGGCACTATTGGTAGGTTTTTGCGCAAATATAGTTTTTTGATTTAATTGAAACCGACTCTGAATTTCTGGGTTTAAAATATCTTCAATAGAAAGTTTTCCTTCTTTGTCTTCTAGGAAGTAAGTTTGTTTTCCGACCAAAAGTAAGTCAGACTCCTTTTGAAATTGAATCTTGCTCTGGTCAGGCTCGTTTGCTAGGAGAGTAAACCCAAATATCACTAGCCAAAAAAATACGATAGTTGACAGAGTGCTTTGGATTTTTTGACTAAATATCATGAAATAAACCAATTAGGGAATATTTCTATCAAATCAAAGCTTATCTACTTGTCAAATGGAAACATTCCAAGGCTATTACGGTAGGTTAGGCATGGAAACGTGTAAAAGCAAAAAATATCTCTCACAGAGGGCGCGGAGTTCACAGAGAGTATTGATTTTTTTCTCTGTGTTCTCAGTGCGCTCTGTGAGAAAATCATGCTTTTACACAACCCCATGCCTATCCTACCATTCATTGCACAGCATTCTGCATCGAAAACCAAAAGTATCCACTATTTACAGCTTAGCGGAATCTTTCATTACCCCCATCATACTGTTGTATCCTAAAATGACAGTAGCCGCAGCGAAACCACCCATGAGAGCACCGGAAACTCCAGGCGAACAAGCATCGGCTCCTGTGATAAATACATTTTCAATTGGAGTCTTCACGCCCATCCAGTCTTTCGTATAACGCTCTGGTGTACAAGGTATGCCGTAGATTGTTCCTGCTTTGTGGTCAGTAAAGTATTCATTCGTGAGTGGAGTAGAAAGTTCTTTGAAGGAAACTAAGTCTTTGTAACCCGGAAAATGTCTTTCCATAAAGTTGAGCATACCCTCTGTTATCCTATCTTTTAGTTCCTTGTATTCGACTCCTCTGTTTTTCCACTCTCCATTTTTCCATTTTGCAAATGGTTCATAACTTACAAAGCTGATTACTTCTCCTGTAAAGGACTCAGCTTTCGGATCTTTCAAGGATGGAAAAGACGCATAACACGCAGTAGGCTTTCCAAGAAGAAGGTTGTCCTTTTCTCTAAAATTTCTTTCGTGGTCTATCGAGTCATAGATCCAATAGTTTTCTCCTTTAAAACCTAACTTCGCTGGATTTTCTTTGAATCCTAAGTAGAGGGTAACACTGCTTGCCCCCGTAACAAAGTTTGAAATATCTTGTCGAAAAGGAATATCGACTGACTTTGGAATAAGTTTGGTGTATGTGTTGTAAACCCCAGCGTCGGAAACGATTGTAGGGGCGAAGAATTCTTTTTCTAAAATACTTTTGCCTTTGGTTTGTTTTACCTTAACCCCAATAGCTTTTTTATCTTGCATAATAATTTCTGTAACTTCACTAAAGATATGCATTTCCCCACCATTTCTTTCGATGATAGGTTTTACACTTTCTGCAATCGTGCCAGATCCGCCTACAGGATAGTATCCGCCACGAAAATAATGAACCACAAGTCCCGCGTGCATATAAAACGCACTATCAGATGGCGGCAAACCATAATCGCCCCACTGCGAAACAAGAACTGCTTTTAAAATTGGATCTTTAAAGTTTGTGTCCATGTATTCTTTTGTTGTAATCATAGGACTTTTTGCGCCAATTAATTTAAAACTACTCGATTCTGAATTGAGAAGAGCTGGTTTTGCTTTGAGCGTAAACTGTCTAGTAGCCCAATTGGAAAAAGATTTTACATCCGAAAAATAATTTTCTATAGCAACTTTCTCTGAAGGAAATTTTGCAATCAAATCAGAACGAAATTTTTCTTCTGTGCTAAACTGGTCAAACGTAATCTCAGGATAGACAAATCTCTCAAATGGATCGTTCATTTTTTTCCAGTCTACATTGCCTTCTGTTACAATATCAAAAAGTTTACGAAGCATTTCTTCTTTTGCCATATCCCCCACATAGTGTATCCCAACATCCCAAAGATACTTTCCTTCTCTTTTGAAAGTATGAGTAAACCCACCTAGCTTAAAATGTTTTTCCAAGACTAAAACTTTTTTATTTTTCAGGCGTGCTAAAATACTCGCAGTTGTAAGAGCACCCATACCAGAACCAATTATAATAACATCAAAATGAGTTTGTTTTTCCATTGACTTTTTTTCAATCCTTGTAAAATCTAGTTTAATGTTTACAATGTAAATATTTATGTTGCTATCGTCAACATAAATATTTATTTTGATATTCTCTATTAGTATTGTTGCGAAATTAAATTTGTCATAGTGAGCTCGTCGAACTATACTTTATAAAATAAATATCCTTCGACATGCTCAGGATGACATTAAACCGATTTCCAAAAACTCTATTAAAATAACTTAACAATAGGTTCAGAGCGTCATTCACATGAAAAAAACAAAATCAACCTCCCCCTACCATCATGGTGATCTAAAAAAAGCACTCTTAACTGCTGGTGTAGCTATACTTGCAGAGTCTGGTATCAAAAATCTAAGTCTGAGAGAGACTGCCCGTAGAGCCGGTGTAAGTCACACTGCTCCCTATAGACATTTTGAAGATAAAGATGCACTGCTTGCGGCTATCGCAGAAGAGGGATTTCTTCGTCTCATTTTGAAACTCGAAGAAGGAATTATTAAACACCCAACAAATCCTCTCCAGAGACATTATGCAATCGGGGAGGCTTATGTGCAGTTTGCGATAGAAAATCCAAACCACTTACAAGTGATGTTTGGAAATGTATTAGAGGATTATAAGAAGTATCCGGCTCTCAAACAAGTTTCGGAAAAATCATTCGCATTACTTGTAGAAACCATCAAAGATTGCCAGAAAGCAGGAATTGTAAAAAAAACAAATGCAATCCAACTCGCGTTAGTCGCTTGGTCGGCTATTCATGGTTTGTCTCTACTCACAATCGAAAAAAGGAATAAATGGATTTCCGAGAACAACTCCCGAATCATAAAAATTCTAGGAGATGTCCTATTCAACGGAATGAAAGCGTAGCGTAGAGAAGAGACCCGTAAAAAAATATGCCACAGAGGCACTGAGACACAGAGGTTTTTGAGCTGTGTTAGTTTTATTCATATACGTCATGTAAAGAGAGTTTATGCAAAATTTAATTTTTGTTTCGTAATTGCAAACAATAAGTATCAAGTAACAAGACAGGCTATATTGTGTGCAATTGAACCTCTTGAAATTTCTCTGTGTCTTTGTGCCTCTGTGGCAAAGTTTTTATTTTTACACAACCCTATGCAGTTTTTTGAAATAGGAAGATGTAATATCCTTTATACTTTATCCAGTTTGCTGCATCCTGAGTTTTATATCTTTCTACAAGAAAAGTGATTTTTTCTTTTAGAAAGTAGCTAAATACTTTATGGATCATTGGAAACTTTCTTGTAATAAATTCATTAGCCGCTTCCAAAAGAGGAAAGAGTCTAACATTGAGTATCTCCTGGTATAAATCCATAGTTGGAGATACATTGGGGGTAATATCAATTTGCTTTAAGAGTTTAAAATTTGCTTTCTCTGCTCTTTCTAAAAAGTTATCCAAAGGTTGTCCTGACTTGCTCACAGTTGGATTATCAATAGGACGAATTTTAAAAAAATCGGCAACTAAGTAGTAACCGCCTTTCTTTAGAACTTTTTTATTTTGCTCCCAACCTGGATCAGGTTTTATGTACTGGCAAGATTCGGACATCAAAATCAAATCAAAAGACTCAGGCGCAAAATCTTGAATATTCTCATACAAGTCCGTGTGAGTTTTTACTTTTCCACCTGTATTTTCCAATGTCTTTTCAATCAAATAAGGATCAGGGGCAATGCAGGTTACTTGGTATCCTTTGGCGACTAATTGTTTGGCGACCCCACCAGTTCCACAGCCTACGTCTAGAATTGTTTTGACCTCTTTTGGAATCATTTCAATCAGTTTTTCCACATAGGTATGTTGTGCCTTATTTAAACCCTCAAGGGTAACAGGACTTCCTTTTTCAAAGTATCCATAATGTAAATGTTCTAATCCGAACATCTTGTGCGCTAATTTTAGTGCAATGTCGTTGTGATAGGTTTTGATATGCTGGTATTTTTTATTACTCATTTATGAAGGAAAAAATTTAACAGAAAGAATTACAATCCATTTTTAGAGTATAGAATGGCAGATTTTCACCCAAAAGAGTAAAATCTACCATTCTAAAAGTTCCTGTCTATTTCAAAATTTATATTTGTGTATTGTGAATTGTCATAAAATTTTACTCGATACTTTCTCTTCGGTAATAGTTTCTAAAGATAAAGTAAAGAGAGATGAGTAAAATTATTACAAGTAATCCTGTCGCATAACGCCCATTTACCTCTTGGTTGATATAGGCAAGTAAAAAACTAACTGTCTCCGAGTCCAACATAGCCACTGCTTCATTTTGTTGTCTATGCACTCGAACAGGAATACTATTTTTTCCAACACTGAGATACAAATAATAGATAGATCCACTCTGCAAGGAAACGTGAGAATACACCTCCGTAATCGCTGTCCCTGCTCCAAACCCATCTCCTCCGATTTGAGAAAAATCTCCTTCAGATGATGGGTTTGCAACATTTGTTCTCCATACTTCAATTCCAGTAGTAGCATTATCAAAACCTACATACAGATAATCTCCATTTGCACTGAGCATAGTTACTTTTGTGTTATTCGCATCCCCGAAGTTAGTTTTACCAGTTGTCCCATTTTGTGCGACTAACGACCAATCATCCGCATCACATTCAGTAGCAGATCCACTCAGAGTAGGAACACATTTCCATAACTGAGGAATTTCTGCCCCAAGAGGACAAACCTTATCATTTTTGTTTGTAGTTCCACAAGAACTACTAAATGCACAGCCGTTATTGGAATCACCACCCGTTGCGCTTCCATCATCCCACAGTGCTTGGGTACATGCATTTCGAATGAAGTAAAAATTGTTTTTGTATGTTTCCATGTTTGGAATTGGTTTTTGTGCAGGGATTAAATCGGTAATAGCCTCAAGTCCAATTGTAAAATATTTTTTGTAATCAACTGAGCTTGGAGTAATGTCAACCCAATCAGGACAACCACCAGCAGACGTACATCCAGCCGGATTATTATTAATAGATCGAACAATTCCACCTGTCTGCTCGCATACTCCTGCAGAATAAGTGCTCCCTTCAATACAAACTGGAGAAGATACTTTACTATAAGAAATCGAACCCGAATTTGCAAAGTAGAGACGATCGTTAAAGGAATTAAAAACCCCACCCATAATATCTGCCTGTGCTGGTTTAGTAGCATGGAGTCGTCCAACCCCTGACATATAACGCATATTTAAGTAGGCATTATTAGTATCATCACAGTTAATTTCATTCGTAAGTGTTCCTATTGTTACGGCAAATGGTCTATTAGTCCCATCTCCAGGAACACTCCAATAAATTTTCCCATTGAATATATGAATAGATTCGGTCACTTGATTTTGCGTTACACCAGACGCCCAATTGACATTGCACGTTGAATTATAATTATCAAATACCTCGCTTGCATCCATGTAATTAAAATTTAATACTGAATCTAAATCAGGGGTATAATAAAGGTAATCGTTATTATTCGCACTTGCACCAGTGATAAATAGATATTCTGTACCACTAAATGTTCCTGTTGCAAAGAGACCACGTCCGTTCTCATTATTTGGTCCACAACCTGTTGCTGTTGCATCATTTGGATTACAACCTGTATATCCAATACTAGCAAATGGTGCTGATGCAGTGCTACTAGAAACTCTGTTAGTAGCCGAACCAGGGTTTACGGTGGTATCTTTTAATAATTCAAAAGTTAAGTTCTCTGGAGATGAGCCATCAGGCTCAAACCTTGTTGCTCCATTTCCTTTTTGGTTGGGTCCTATGTAAATTTTATTTTGGTATTTGTTCAAATATCCAAATGTAGTTCCATCTCCAAACGGATCTGTGACAACAGGACCGTCTATAAAATTATGTGGAGTAGTACCACATCCAGTAAAACTTGCTCTGTCTTTTGGACTGGCTTGTAGATTTTCTGCGGTAGACTGAATTGCACTCCAAGCAGAGTCATTAAATCCATCACTATCAGTTGCGTTAGCCGCAACAAGTGTATAGATACTTCCGTTTTGATTAAGAGTATGTGTAATACAAACTTTAGAACTATTTGCGGCTTGACCACCACAAACTGTTCCATCTAAAATCTTTGCCTGTGTCATACTTCCAACTTCTGTGCCACTCACGATACCTTTTATCACATAACGTTGATTACACTCTGCTGTGGTATTACATTCTGCCGAGCCAGCGACATTCATACCTGAATTTACAGGCTTAGAAAATGTAACCACTAAAGAAGTAAGAGATGAGCAGGTAACACTTGTTACTCGTAATTTTTCTTGACCAATAAAGTTTGCATTATTTGGACAAGTGAGAGTGTAAGTAGGATAATCCTTATGGTGTATGTTGTTCTTATCTGCTAAGACCGTATAACTTGTACCATTGGTTTGACTTGAGGTAGTAAAGTCATAAGTTTTATCATCTACTTTTACAATGGCAGAAAATGTTAAATTAGCAGCAGAAGAGAAATTGGAATTATTACTACATGTGCCTGTAACCGCACTAGACAAAGCAATTTTATAATTTCCAAGAGTTGTTGCCTCTGTGTTATTTACATTCTCGCTAAATACCACTCGAATTGTAGTTGCACTGGTAGAGGATGCAGAGCTAATCGAAGGAGCTTGCACGCTAAAATTCCCACTGATTGGATTGACCGATTGAATGTTCACAGATGTATTCGGGCTAGTAGCTGTGTCGGCTATCGTTCCTAAAATGGTAATATAATCCCCTACTGCCAAGGTCGGACTTCCAGTTCCCGCAAAGGTAATAGTAAGTACATCACCCGGAGCATTCCAAGTAGCAGAGGTGATATTTCCCCAAACATGAGAATTAGAAAGGCTAAATATACTTGCGATATTTCCCGAATCAATCGTTGGTTTGTTAGTCACCTCCGAAAATGTAATCACCAATGTATCATCACTGTCAACAGTGGAGGACGCAGTTGTATTCTCAGCAGCTACAGCAGTTAGAATAACTGGTGGAGCTTTGTCGTTTGTCACTGAAGTTAGAACTGCGGCAGTTGCCAATTCAACACCGTTTCCCATCCATCTTCCCGCATTTTGTGTGAAACTAAGGGATTTTAAATCAGTTCCTGCCAAAGTAAAATCATCTGTAAAAATTGTAACGATTGAATCATTGGCTGTTGCAGTATCGTTGTTCGGAGAAACAATCACACCCGTTCCACTCGTACCAGTATCAACTTTGACAGCAGCATTTCCGCCTATGGTAAAACGAGAAGCATCTGCGTCGTCTATCGTTGCGTCATTCATGTTGATGGAAAATGTTACTTTTGCTTGGTCAATTTTTCCATTTTTGTTTGTGTCATATAAGTCAATGTTCGTAATAGTCGGTCCACCTGTAGCAACTATTGTTCTTACAGTAGGATTACCATTGTTATTCGCTGCATCAAAAATTCCTGCTATGGCGACTATCGTATCAGTATTATCAGATGGCATTAGCGCAGTATTGGAGTTTACATTCACTACTAAATCACTTCCACAAGGATCCGCTCCCATACTTGATATACTAGACGCACTATTCCCACTCACATCATTGTAGGTAAAATCTCCTGCCGTTAAATCTCCACCTGCACCACAAGCTGGCATTCCCGCAGCAGTCCACACTGGCTCTGAGAAGGTAAGTGTAATTAGAGTTGTTGCAATTTGGGCTGTGGCTGAGAGTAACACTGGTTTGGCTCTATCTGCTTCTACTACAGTTGCAGTATATACTCGACCTATTGTTTTTGCACTTGCTGCGACTAATGCTGGTGTAGCCGTAGTTGTTAAATTTGGTTTTGCATCTGTATCACTTGATCCACCCTCATTAAATCGTAAATAAATAACAGTATCATTCGCTGTATCTGCTTCTGGTGCGGCGGTTCCATGAACTAAGACTACTCCAGTGTAACCCGCAACCAACCAATCGGTCTGTGCAGTACCCGCACTGTTCAACAAATATCCTGGAAAACTAGAATCATTTACTGCCTCGGAAAATGTCAACTTGTAATGATCAATCTTACCGTCATTATCCGCATCCATCGTCTCTGCTGATAAAATGCCTGCATCGTCGTCTGTGATAGTAAATGTATGTCCTGTCGTACCGCCAAGTGTTGCGTTGCTCGGTGCGGATAAGGTCAACTGAAGAGTTTCATTTCCTTCAAAGTCTAAATCTTGCAACACGAGGATACTCACATTTTGCGAGGTCACTCCAGGATTAAAGGTTACTGTAACTGGTGAGCCTATCGCTGTATAGTCTGTTCCTGATACTGCAATACCTGCCCCTACTCCAGTTGTATCCGTTACTGTTACAGTTACTGTTTGCCCAGATGCTGCGGACAGAGTTACTTCTACATTTCGACTTGTTGAGGATTCATCCCCAGAAGAGGATGCAGTTGCCGCAAAACCAACAGTAGGCGCTGTGTCATCATTCTCTATCGTATAGGTATGAACTGTATTCGTTCCAAGGGTGGCAACCGTTGGACTCGCCAAGGTTACAATTATCGTTTCGTTAGCTTCACTTAGTGTATCATTCAGCACTGTAAAAGAAATATCCTGTGATGTTACACCTGAGGTAAAAGTCAACGTTCCTGCGGCTAACGTATAATCAGTTCCACTTCCAGTCGCTGTTCCTCCAGTCACCGAATAATTTACAGTAACCGTATTCGCATACGCACTAGAAAGAATTACAGGTATTGTCACCGAAGTTGTTGATTCTGATGCATTCGACGTTGTTGCACTAAACGCCACTGTTGGCGGATCATTGTCGTTTATCGTGTACGTGTGAGTTGTATTTGTGCCAAGTGTTGCAACTGTTGGGCTTGCTAATGTAACAACTATCGTTTCATTTAATTCAGTAACTGTGTCATTTACTACCGCAATCGAAATATCTTGCGATGTTACACCTGCGGTAAATGTCAATGTGCCGCTTGCTAGGATAAAATCCGTTCCGCCACTTGTTGCACTTCCACCAGTCACCGAATAACCAACCGTAACCGTTTGACCATATGCGGCTGAAAGTGTCACAGGAATTGTAACTGGTGTTGTCGCCTCACTACCATTTGAGGTGGTCGCACTAAATGCTACCGTCGGCGGATCATTGTCGTTTATCGTGTATGTGTGAGCTGTGTTTGTTCCTAATGTCGAATTTGTAGGATTTGACAATGTAACAATAATAGTCTCATCTACTTCTGTCGTTACATCATTTACTATCGCTAGTGTAATATTCTGAGAAGTAACACCAGCAGCAAATGTTAAGGTTCCTGCAGCTAATGTAAAATCTGTTCCACTTCCACTTGCTGTTCCACCTGTCACCGCATAATCTACAGTAGTCGTAAGACCAGAAGCTCCTGACAAGGTAACTGCCATCGTAGGTGATGCCACCGATTCTGCCCCGTTTGAAGTAGTAGTGGTAAATGCCACTGTTGGCGCTGCATCATTATCATCTATCGTATAGGTATGAACTGTATTGGTTCCAAGTGTAGAATTCGTTGGACTTGCCAAAGTAACTTGAATCGTCTCATTCGTTTCGTCTCTCGTATCATTTACTACTGCTATTGAAATATCCTGTGAAGTTACACCTGCGGCAAATGTCAATGTGCCACTTGCCAAGGTAAAATCCGTTCCTCCACTTGTAGCATTTCCACCTGTCACAGAATAACCAACCGTAACCGTTTGACCATATGCGGCTGAAAGTGTCACAGGAATCGTAACTGGTGTTGTTGCTTCACTTCCATTGGATGTGGTCACACTAAACGCTACAGTCGGCGGATCGTTGTCGTTTATCGTGTATGTGTGAGCGGTGTTTGTTCCTAATGTAGAATTTATAGGATTTGACAACGTAACAATAATGGTCTCATCTACTTCTGTCGTTACATCATTTACTATCGCTAGTGTAATATTCTGAGAAGTAACACCAGCAGCAAATGTTAACGTTCCTGCGGCTAAGGTAAAATCTGTTCCACTTCCACTTGCCGTTCCACCTGTCACCGCATAATCTACAGTTGTCGTTAGACCGGATGCTCCTGACAAAGTAACTGCCATGGTAGGTGATGCCACCGATTCTGCCCCGTTTGAAGTAGTAACACTAAATGCCACTGTTGGTGCTGTATCGTTATTTGTGATTGTATAAGTGTGAGCTGTATTTGCCCCTAGATTTGCATTGGTCGGACTTGCTAATGTAATAATAATCGTCTCATCATTTTCAAAGAGAGTATCATTATTTACCGTAATGCTGATATTCTGAGTAGTCGCACCACCATTTGTAAAATTCAATGTGCCACTTGCGAACGTATAGTCAACTCCGCCATCCGTAGCTGTTCCACCGGTTACACTGTAATTAACGCTAGATGTTGCAGTAATCGAAATACTCACTGGAATTGTAACAGATGTAGTTGCCTCACTACCACTTGATGTAGTAGCGTTAAACGCAATAGAGGGAGTATCGTCATCCAAAATCGTATAGGTATGAACTGTATTCGTTCCAAGTGTAGCAACACTCGGATTCGATAATGTAATGATAATCGTTTCATTTGCCTCGTTTGCTCCATCGTTTACTATTGTAGCAGATATATTCTGAGTTGTTGTTCCGGGATTAAATGTCAAAGTCCCGGCGGCTAACGTATAGTCTACTCCCCCACCTGTCGCTGTTCCTGTGAGCGCATAATCAACCGTAATCGTTTGTGAGGTAGTATTTCCAGTCAAACTCACAGGTATTGTTACACCTGCTGTTGACTCATTTCCAGTTGATGTTGTCGCACCAAACGCTACAGTTGGAGCGGTGTCATCGTTTGTAATTGTATAGGTATGAACTGTATTTGCTCCCAATGCAGATATAGTTGGATTTGCTAAGGAAATTACAATCGTCTCGTTAGCCTCATTGATCATATCATTTACAACTGTCACAGAAATATTCTGACTAGTTGTCCCTGCTACAAAAGTTAAAGTTCCAGCAGCTAATGTAAAATCTGTTCCACCGGCGGTTGCTGTTCCACCAGTAACCGAATAATCAACCGTAACCGCCTGTGATGTAACACTCCCTGTCAATGTCACAGGTATAGTAACGGCGGTTGTCGCTTCAGTTCCACTAGATGTTGTCGCCGTAAATGCTACTGTTGGTGCCGTGTCGTTATCGTTTATTGTATAGGTATGCACCGTATTTGTTCCCAAACTTGCGATAGTTGGAGTTGCTAGTGTTACAACTATCGTTTCATTTGTCTCATTTATCGTATCGTTCACTACAGTTACTGGAATATTCAACGTCGTTGTTCCGGGATTAAATGTCAAAGTTCCTGCGGCTAATGTAAAATCCGTTCCAGCAGCAGTTGCCGTTCCACCAGTCACCGAATAACCAACCGTAACCGTTTGATTTGTAACATTTCCCGTTAAGGACACAGGTATTGTTACTGCTGTAACTGATTCTAATCCTGCTGATGTTGTAGCATCAAACGCAACTGTTGGGGCGGTGTCATCGTTTGTTATCGTATAGGTATGAACTGTATTTACTCCAAGGTTAATTCCTGCTGTCTGACCGGAAAGAGTGATAACAATCGTCTCATCTGCTTCATTGACTGCATCGTTTGCAACAGTAACAGATATATTCTGAGTAGTTGCTCCACCACTAGTAAAAGTTAAGGTTCCTGCGGCTAACGTGTAATCAGTTCCACCACCTGTCGCACTTCCTCCTGTCACAGAATAATTCACAGTCGCATTGGCTGTAGTTGAGATATTCACAGGAATTGTAACTGCGGTAACTGACTCATTGCCACTAGATGCCATAGTATTAAATGCGATAGACGGTGTATCATCATCCACTATCGTATACGTATGGCTCGTTATCCCACCTAGACCTGAGCCAGATGTCGGGTTAGTCAAACTTACCACTATCGTTTCATTTGACTCAAATAACACATCATCCGAAATACTGACTGTAATATTCTGGCTAGACACACCAGGGGTAAACAACAATGTGCCGCTTGCCAAGGTAAAATCTGCCCCGCTAGTTGCACTTCCTCCTGTCACCGCATAATCTACAGAAACCGTTCCAGCATAGGCAGATGATAAACTCACTGGAATACTTACAGAAGAGATTGATTCCGATCCAGTGGAAACATTTGTCCCAAACGCTATGGATGGTGGATCATTATCGTCTATCGTATATATATGAGAACTCGTCCCTAGTGTTGCACCTATCGCATTGGATAATAGCACGATCACTGTCTCATTCATTTCTGTATTTGTATCATTTACTATTGCCAGAGGTATTGTTTGACTTAATGTAGTTGTCCCTGCCGGAAAAGTCAAAGTTCCACTTGCCAACGTGTAATCGCTCCCACCGGAAGCACTACTCGCACCCGATACCGCATAATCAACCGTAGTCGCTAGAGACGATTGTCCTGACAAAGTCACTGTAATTGTAGGAGCTGTTACAGACTCAGATCCATTGGAACTAGTCGCAGAAAATGCTACAGTAGGCATTCCATCTTCATTGGTGATTGTGTAGGTGTGGATTGTATTTGTTCCTAAATTGGCACCACTTGCATTTGATAATGTTAAAATTATCGTTTCATCTAACTCATACAACGCATCATCGTTTACTGTTATCGTTATATTTTGTGTTGTAGATCCGCTTTCTGTAAATGTTAAAGTTCCTGAGGCTAACGTGTAGTCTGTCCCACTTCCGGTCGCTGTTCCACCTGTTACAGAATAATCAACAGTAGCCGTTCCTGATGTAGAAATAGTAACTGGAATTAACACACTGTTAGTTCCTTCTCCACCTGCGGAGGAAACTGAGCTAAATTCTATCACTGCGGAATCATCATCTGTGATTGTATATGTATGCACTGTATTAGTTCCAAGAGTAGCTCCCGTGCTCGGACTCGATAAAGTGATAATTACTGTTTCGTTTGTTTCCTTGATCGCATCGTTTACTACTGTAAATGTAATATTTTGAGAAGTCGTGCCACCGGCTGTAAAGGTCAAAGTTCCATTGGCTAATGTGTAATCTACTCCACCGCCTGTCGCTGTTCCTGTTACTGTGTAACTAACGGTTGCGTCTATCGCAGTCGAAATGGTTACAGGGATCGTTACGTTAGGAGATGTCTCCAAATTATTAGAACTTACAGAGCTAAATCCTATCACTACTCCTGCCTCGGTACCCGTAGCAGTTAAAGTTGATGTCGCTTGTGGCTCACTCGAGCCTGGAATCAGTGGTATTATTCCGCCACCACCTGCTTTCGATTGAAATAGTATGGCGGATATCGCAGGCCATGCCGTACAATTGGTAAATGTGAATAGAATAATTAGAATAATTGCATATGTTGTACTTTGTTTGTTTGTTTTCACGGATTTAAACCTCTCTAGCCGAAATATATTGACTTGTAAAAAGTTAAAATACTTACAGAAAACAATTTCTTACTAAAGTAACGAAGAAAAGAGAATTCCATTGTTAGAAGATCTACCTATACCATTTCTCAAAAAGAAT
>DDBL01000224.1 GCA_002333425.1 Leptospiraceae bacterium UBA2033 | reverse complement strand
CATTGCTCGGAAAACAGAAACGGACATTCGTTGGAAAGAAAAGGTGGGAAGATTTTAAGAAATAGTATTGACCTCCTTATTTAAATTTTTGTTATTTAGGCGATAAGAATCCCCTTGTAAGTTAAATATTTTCGCATGGTGTAAAAGTCTATCAAGTAAAGCTGCGGTCATTGTCGTGTCACCAAGCATTTCCGCCCAGTTTTCGAATGACTTGTTTGAGGTGAGAATTATAGAAGATTTTTCATAGACTTCTGAGATGAGATTAAAGAAGAGATTTGCTTCTTTTTTATCAATGGGGGTGTATCCGATTTCATCAATGATGATAAGATTTGCTTTCATGATTTTTTTAATTCTATGTTCTGCTTGCTTTTGAATGGAAGAAACTTTGAATAGGTGCATAAGACTCGTTACCCGCTCAAAGCAAACAGTGTATCCTTTATTCAGAGCAACGAATCCAAGTGCGATACCGATATGAGTTTTTCCAATTCCAGGAGGACCGAATAAAAGAATATTTTGTTTTCTATCAAGCCATCCACAATCTAAAAGATTGTTAATCTCTATTTTAGAAATTCCTTTTATTCGATTGAATTCAAAAGTTTCAAATTGTTTCTCAATCGGAAAGTGAGCTGCTGTAAAATTTCGACGCAGTCTTTTTTTTGTTCTGTCTTTTACTTCCGACTCCAAAAGCGATAGTAGAAATGTAAGATAGGAACTTTTTTTAGATTCTGCTTCTTGAATAATTTTATCCAAGTTTTCTCTCATTCCATTTAATCCTAAAGCGGTTGTGATTTCATTAACTTCTTTATTTATTTTCATACCGCCTCTCCTAGAATGTGAGAGGTATATTCTTGTAATTCTCTCAAACTTACATCTATCTTTAGCGTTTTATTTTCAAATGACTTAACTTCTTTTTTTGTTCCTATCTGATCTGCTTTATCTTCATTGAAAAAATAATTGTAGGAGTCAAATAGATTCTTAAAAGAAAAAGTTTTGTTTTCATTGCAAAAGAGCAAGGCTTGCAATAATAAATTTTCATTCGTATCCTTATTGAAATATTTCTTTGCCAATATGCATTGATCTCGCGTATAACGTGGAAACGTTCTGAAATTCATAAGCACAAATTCTTTCCATAAAGGTAATTCAAACAGTCTGGGAATATCCTCTTTTAAATCAGAAAGCTTTTTCTCTTTCTCTCTAAAATGTTCTCTTTTAATGACTTTTTCCCTGTAAATACTGGTTATTTCGTGTTCGGCTAATAATACGTTGTCAAGTGAGTAGATGTAGAGAATATCTAGAATTACCGCTACTTCTACTTTCTGATTCCGGTACCCAGTAGGAACTGAATACAAAGAATTTTGATAAGAAATAAAACTCTGCTGACTTACAATTCTTTCATCCTTAACAATCGAATTAATCTTAAAAATAGAATTTCGAATTGGATGTAAAAACTTTCTTTCTTCAGTAATGACATTGGCTGGAATTAAGCCCGTTGCTGCGGAGATACTTCCATTTGCTCTTCGGTCTAACCATAATAATCCGCTCTTACATAATTCTTCTATCTCCGAATAATCTCGAATATCCAGAAAATTGTGCTTCACATAGCCAACTAAATTCTCGACCTTCCCTTTTGATTCTGGATCTGCTTTCCGACATACATACATCTTCAAATTCATTTCTTCTATGAAATGAGAAAATTCTTTTGTATATAGAATGTCTCCATGATTTTCAGATGCAACTAACGCAGCATCTTGATCGATTACTAACTCTTCTGGTTGACCTCCAAAGTATTCAAAACAATTAATTAGATGATCGATTATATCTTTTCCACGAAATGGTCTGTCTTGAAATGAAACATATTTATACCTACTTGCGGATAATAGTGTGGCAAA
Source organism: Leptospiraceae bacterium UBA2033 (assembly GCA_002333425.1). Lineage (GTDB taxonomy): Bacteria > Spirochaetota > Leptospiria > Leptospirales > Leptospiraceae > UBA2033. The sequence continues at coordinate 2,071 of DDBL01000224.1, read as the reverse complement.
TATATATACTTTTAAACCTGATTTAAATTTGTATTGGCCAAAATCCATCTGCATCTGTTTTCCAAACGGTAAAGGTGCAACTTTTTCATACATCCTTATTGTCTCGGAAATTTTTAATTCGCCATTCTTAATTAATGAATTGATGTAATTTCGCAATGTTCGATCGGTAAATGCCAATTTACCAACAATCTCTTCGAGGTAATCGTATACCCCAGTCATGTTGAGGCGCTTAAATCCGTTATTGCGGTATATCTCTATTATCTTCTCTTTATATTCACTCGGAATTCGCTTCCGACTTCTAGATTCCCTTTCATAGGCAATATATTCCTCTGTGCTCATCTGAACGTAATTCGAGACCGTCTTTCGATTTATTCCCAATTCTAGGGCAATTGCCTCCATTGAAAATCCCTGCATTCGTAATTGAGGCTGTCCGGCAATTGGATTAAATTTTCATGACATTAATTAAAAATGGTTTCCGAAAAGAAAGAAATATAGAACTAAAGAAATAATGAAATTTAAAGAATACAATCAAAAGCAGGGAATATTTAAAGTAATAGTTCCAGATGAACTTCTAGATTCGAATGATCCAGCGAGAATTATTGATAAAGTTTTCAAGAAATTAGATTTAAGCAAGATATATGAAAAATATCAAGAAGTTGGGAATACTGCGTATCATCCCGAGATGATGCTGAAAGTTTTATTTTATTCGTATTACTTGGGAATTCATTCATGTAGAAAAATGTGGGATGCATTAAAAAAGCGAGCTGATTTCATATTTTTAAGTGGGGATCAATTGCCTGATTTCCGAACATTAAACGATTTTCGATTAAGACATATAGATGAGATTCCAGATATATTTTCTCAAGTAGTAATGTTGTGCGAATCTTTAGGCATGATTGGCTTTGAAAATTTGGCAATAGACGGACAAAAAATACAAGCAAATGCAAATTTTAGCAAGACTTACAATAAAGAAAGATTTGAGAATAGATATAATATAGTTAAAGAAGGAATCAAAAAGTTATTAGTAGAAGAAATTGAGGATAAAGGCAAAGAAGACCAAAAGCAAATAAAACGGAAATTACGAAAATTACAGTTAGAAGAAAAGAAGCTAAATAAACTTTCTGGAATTTTCAAAGAATTAAAATCAAACGAGTCATTGAATACGACAGATATTGATTCAAAATCCATGCAGCATAAGGATAATACGAGTAAACCTTCCTACAATCATCAATCTGCCGTAGATGGGAAATATGGGGTAACGGTATCCGTTCAAACGATTAGTGCTCCGGATCATGCAGATCATGTTCTACCGTTAGTAGACAAAGCTGTCAGTGCTACTGGAAAAACATTTCAAAATATAATGGCTGACTCTGCATTTTCAAAATATGATTTATTAAAGAAAGTAGAATTAGAAAGAGATGAAAACTTTTTTATCCATGATAAAAAAGAGGGAAACTTTAAATCAGGAATATTTAGAGGAAAATTTGATATTAGTAGATTCGAATTGAAAAATGAGGAACTACTATGCCCTGCTGGAAAAAAGATGCACCTTGCTTCCGAGAATGAAGAGAAGCGTGTTTTCTGGGGAATCGGTTGTGATAAATGTAAATTGAAAAATGAATGCACGGATGGAATTAAGCGAACCGTTACTATTGTTCATGATATGAAATACAGAAATATAATGCGTGAAAAACTTTCATCAGAAGAAGGCAAAATAATTTATCAAAAAAGACAAGGTATAGTGGAGCCAACGCACGGAGACGATCAAAAAAATAAATCATGGAGACAACATCATTTGCGAGGTCTTAAAAAGGCAAAATTAGAATTCCAGCTAATGCGAATAGTTTCTAACATTGCGAAGATGATTCGATATAGAACTCCGGAAATTCTTGCATGGAATTAAAATTCAAAGCAATATAAAGGCATAAAGTATGGCTGTAGCGGATAATGGTAAAAATACAGACAAAAAGATTTCTCAGTGCGTGAAAAAGTTGAAAATTTCTCTAAGCAAAAAAATATTTATATTATTATCAATTGCCGGACAGCCTCAATTTCTGAATCTTACTAAACA
>DDBL01000108.1:254-29224 GCA_002333425.1 Leptospiraceae bacterium UBA2033 | reverse complement strand
GGAATTCTTTTTTATTTTCTGACTTTGTTCGTACTTTATAAAACCGGCACAACGATTTATGAAATCAAAGCCGGCAAAAACTACAAATCTTTTTATTTTCCAATTGCATTTGTTGGATTTGCACTTCANNCTTCTTAGTGATAGAGGATTACACTTATTAACCGGACTTTTCCTTTTAGTGCTTGCAATTATGACAAGACCTGATGGAGCACTTTTCTATTTATTTGCCTCTGTCTATGTAATTTTATTCAAGTATAGACATACAGACTACAAAACATATTTTACAAATCAAATTGTATTACAGTTTCCATTTGTTTTTATTTTTCTGCCCTATTGGTTTTGGAGATACAATTATTACGGGTGGTTTTTTCCTAATACATTTTACGCAAAGTCAGGAATGGAAACTTATCTAGAACAAGGAATTCTTTATACTTCCCTATACTTCAATTCTTATTATGTATTTTATACAGCTTTCCTATTAATTGTATTTTGGTTTTTACGTTTGTCTAAAATAAGCACTTCTATTCGATATGTCTTCTTATCGAATATGTCATCAGCTTACAAATCTAGGCGAAGAAAGATTCGACTGAAACATCGAAGTCTTTACAAGGTAAAATCCGCCTTTTCTCTCAAAAGAATTATTTCTGGACAAAGTAAAATTGATCATTTTTATTTTAGAATTTTTATTCTACTATTTTTACCTTCGTTCTTTTACATAATGTATCTGACCAAAATCGGTGGAGACTTCATGTTTGCCCGTCTACTAATTCCGATTACACCGTTACTTTATCTAACGATAGAATTATTCTTATTCAGAATGAAATTTCGACGAGTCAGAAACTTAATGAGTCTATTCGTTATTATCTGCACCGTATTTTATCACAATCCATACAAGGGAACAGAGATGCCGATTGTAGATAATATCACAAATGAAAGTGATATTTATAAATTGAAAAGTGTATACCAGTTAAAATTATCTCTATTACCATTTGCTAAAATTTTTCAGGAAGAAGAAGTGCATATTGCTTATGGTGGTTCCCAAGCCATGATTGCATATTACTTAAACCCTGAAGTAGCGATTGAATCAGTAACCGGACTCACAGATGAATTCATCGCTCACCAGAAAATTTTAAAACGGGGAAAGGTTGGACATGAAAAACAAGCCCCCCTTAGTTATCTACAAAAACGAAATGTGCATATACATTTTTTTCCAACTCCCGATATTCTGAAAACTGACTACAACAGTATTCGATTGAAAAATGTTCCAGGGGAATTTAGGATTATCCGCTATGATGCAAGTATATTTTCTGAATTCAAAAAATCAGGTTTATTCGAATTTGTGTCTTTCGAGAAATACTTGGATATGTACATAGCCCAAATTGATCAAAAAACTAAACAAGAAATACAAAGAGATTATGTAGAGTTTAAAAAATATTATTTTGAATTAAATTCAGATGAGTTAAGAGAGAGGTATTTCTTCGAGTAACCACTTGAGCATTGCACTCAGGTGGTTACTCATTTGAAACTATTCAGCAGAGATCTCTATAGGAATTAGATCGTCTGCTAATTTGCCTTTTCCGTCGCAGGCAGATAGACCAACACTTGCTAAAGAAAGGGCAAGGATACACAATGTGAGAAAAATCTTAATCAAATATCTCTCCTTTTGCTTAAATTTGTCTACTTAATTTCGAGCTGAAGACCTTATCTATAATTGGATTTTGTCTTATGACAACCTTGATACTTTGCCCCATGGACTCTAGTGATCAAATTCCACCGGAGATTTCGTCTTCAGTGTTTTTTATACTAATACATTTTTAAAAAATAGCAAATCTTTTTTTTAGAAATTAACTCTAATTATCATTTTTTTTACCAGAATTGTATTTACGATCCTTCAACTGGTATTTTGCTAAATCCTCCAATGAAAATAAAAGCCATTTGTTACTTGTATAACCCTTTACTTTATTGAAAGAAAATAACTGATCTTTTTCTTGTTCGATTTCGTTTTGGTCAGGAAGAATAGCAAGAGATATTTGTGGAACTTGAGTCCACTCAAAGAAATTGGTTGCAGTGTCTCTAGGAACATCTGATTGAATTTCTCCTAGCACTAAGTTCAATCCCTGAGAATCTACCCAAGCTAAAAAAGTTGTTCTTTTATTATTGGAAATTACAGACTGAGTATGGTCAAACATTGATATTCCCATAACACATTCGTCTGGCTTTATATTTTCAAAAACTTGCGCCAAATCAACTGCCAATGTGGATAACTCATTCAAATGAAAAACGTAATCTTGCAAGTTTCCGATTCGAGTATACTTTTTGAATCGTAAGTTTCCAAACATATTGATTAATTTATCAGGTTCAAATTTATGAGGATGTTTAAATTTTTCTTTTATCAATTCCTTGTTTTTTATTTCGTCTTTAGGCATTTTATAGAAAGCGGAATTTCTGGTAGAATAAACTAACTGTTTACTTTGATAAAAAGAAGCACATTGTAAGAGAGTTACAACTAAGGGAAATAAAAGAATTTTTTTAGAAATATAAAACTTCATTTGGTTGACCTAGATTATTTTAATTCGGGATAGATTTCGATGAATTCATCATAAGTATAAATTGCAATGATATTATCTAACCCAGAAAGTCTAAAAACAGAGTATAAAGATTTGTTTAGATTGAAAACTGTGACAGAGGAATGGAGATTTTTGATATAAGATGCTGCTCTTATTAAAGATCCGATCCCAGACGAATCCATAAAATTAACTTTATGAAAATCAAAACTAACAACTCTCAAGTCATTGTGTTGTAAAATAATTTTCTCAAACTCTTTGTAAAAATCTTTGGAATTGTCCATCATAACATCTGTTAAGATTTTTATGATTAAATGGTCGTTAATTCTTGAAGAGGTTAAAATCATATTTCTAGCTAATTTACTTTACAACGCTATCAAAGTATATAATTTGAAAATGTCTAGAATAAAAAAGCATTTCTTAGATTTTTTGAAGTTCATCTGCTCTGATATTCTTTAGAGTATGCGGATGACCTTCTTTGTCATTATAGATAACGTGATACAAGTCGTTTTCCATATCCACAATTTCAACATTCGAATTTGTAAGAATAAATACCCCATTTTGCATGAAGGTTTTTTTTAGTAATTTTGCTTGATCGCCAATTTTCAATTAAACCACTTCCTCGGCTTTCATGTAGATGTCTTTGCCTGCTTTTTGCATTACTTTGAAAATATGAACTTGGTTGGAATCAAGCCTAGTTCCAATATCATAAAGCGCGTCTGTAAAATCCGCTCCCTCTATCTTTGCTCCAGCTAACTTCGCCCAACGTAAATCTGCACCCCTAAAATTCGCATTTTGTAAGTTGCAACTGTTCAGAAAAGCTCCCCGTAAATTCGCACCTGAAAAATTTGCCCCCACATAACTTCCATTTTGTAAGTAAGCATTGTGTAAGTCTGAATTGGAAAAATCTACTCCATCCAATTTTTCTTTTTCGAGAATGATGCTAGACAAATTTTCTCCAGAAAGATTTCCTTTTGTTTTTAAAATTTCTAATGCTTTGGATTTGGTAATTCGTTTTTCTTTTGGAACACCTGCACCCGTTCTAAAATCTTTTAGCGCTTGTTTGAGTGCTGCAATTGCGGACTCAGGATAATTTTTTCTGCGCTCAGGAAATTCAAAAAGTTTTTCTATATCAGCTTCCGTTAAATTTTCTGCCTCGGAAACAGTTTTGTCTTTTGCGATTTCTGTTGCCATCGCAAGAGCTGTAATCCCAAAGCCACAACCAGTTGTTGTGTAGCTAGCGTCTGTTATCCGCTCATTCTCATCAATCTTTAGATAGATTCTATATCCATCTCCACAACCTACATTGCGATAATTGGAAACGACACTCGCATCTTCCATTTCACGGTAATTCATCCGCGTATCATTGATTTCTTTGAATTTTTCGAAGTTCATTGCCATCGGTAAGACTCCTGAATGTTAGACTGACGGGATAGGAGTAGAGACAGGTTTCAAACCTGTCTCTACGGAAAGGATGAAAATTATTTCATCTTGTATTTCTTTTTGAATTTGTCCACGCGACCAGCAGTCATGATGACTTTTGCTTTGTCGGTGAAGAAAGGGTGAGATGCACTAGAAATTTCAAGTTTGATAACTGGGTAGTCTTTTCCATCTTCCCATTTAATTGTTTCATTGGACTTTGCTGTAGATTTTGATTTAAACGCGAAGTCACAAGAAATATCTTTGAAAATCACATCTCTATAATTTGGGTGTATTCCTTCTTTCATTTGGTTCTCCTTAATTATGAATTCATGCTGGCTAGAAAAGCTTCGTTGGTCTTAGTAGTTCTCATTTTATCTAGCAATAATTCCATACTTTCAGTGATGCTCATAGGTGAAAGTACCTTTCTTAGTACAAAGACTTTTTGTAAAATATCTGAACGAAGTAATAACTCTTCTTTACGAGTTCCTGACTTGTTTATGTCTATTGCCGGGAAAATTCGCTTGTCAGACAGCTTTCTGTCCAAGTGAACTTCCATATTTCCAGTTCCTTTGAACTCCTCAAAAATCACCTCGTCCATCTTGGAGCCTGTGTCTATGAGAGCAGTCGCAAGAATTGTGAGAGATCCACCTTCTTCGATATTACGCGCTGCTCCGAAGAAACGTTTTGGTTTGTGGAGGGCATTGGAATCCACACCACCGGAAAGAATTTTTCCAGAAGTAGGAATCACTTGGTTGTAAGCACGAGCAAGACGTGTGATAGAGTCAAGCAGAACTACAACGTCTCTTCCGTGTTCGACTAGACGTTTTGCTTTTTCGATTACCATTTCTGCCACTTGAACGTGACGTTGTGCTGGCTCATCAAAAGTTGAGCTTACTACTTCTCCACGAACGTTACGCGCCATATCAGTTACTTCTTCAGGACGTTCGTCAATGAGTAGGACGATTAGATTAACTTCTGGATGATTGCGAGTAATCGCATTGGCGATACTTTGCATTAGAATTGTTTTACCAGTTCTAGGTGGAGCAACTATCAGTCCACGTTGTCCTTTTCCAATTGGAATCATTAGATCTAAAATGCGTGTGTCCATGTGAGATGGATCAAATTCCATATTGAGTCTAGCATTTGGATAAAGGGGAGTGAGGTTGTCGAATAACGCACGTTTGTTTGCTACTTCCGGTGGAACTCCGTTTACAGTTTCCACTCTAAGCATCGCAAAAAATCTTTCCGATTCTTTTGGTGGACGAATTAATCCTTCAATTGTATCTCCCGTGCGAAGACCGAAGAGTTTGATTTGAGAGGGAGAAACATAAATATCATCGGGACCTGGAACGTAATTATAATCAGGTGAGCGTAAGAATCCGTAACCGTCGGGAAGTCTTTCCATCACACCGGCAGCGTGAACCTGACCGTCTTTTTCGGATTGGCTTTGTAAGATGGCAAATATAAGATTTTGTTTTTTTAAGCCGTTTGTGTTTTCTACACCCATATTCTTGGCAAGTTCCGTCAACTCGCCAATTGCTTTTTGTTTTAATTTTACTAAGTCTATTGGTTCAGGCGTTGGACCATCAAATTTTTTTCTCTTTTTAAAGGATCGAGGATGATTACCATTTCCATTCTGGTTTTCATTGGATGTATTGGTTTGGGTATTTTCGTATTGCGGTTCTTGTTCAATTGGATGTTCTTCTTTTTTAGATATAGCCATAGTATGGGATTTGCCTGTTCGTGGATTTTTTGGAAATTCTAATAAATCTTGGCTTTAAGTTGATTACCTATTACGATTTATTAGGAAAGAAGTTATTTCTTCTTTTTTGCTTTAGTTTTAAATTTTACCTTGTTTTTATTGATTTTTGCCTGCGAAGACTTTTTTGAGGTTTGTGAAGGCTTCTTAGTAGTTGCCTTATTGACTTTCTTACTTTTCGGAAGAGCAGTCCGCTTACTTTCGGAGGCTAAAACCTTTTTAGTAGAATGTTCTTTTTTTTCTACCATTTTTTTTCTTTTTCTTGGAATTGGGCTAGAAATTTCTCGTTTGAACTTTTGGTTAATTTTTAAAAGTTTAATTTTGTTTTGCAAAGTGGAGCGCGGAATTCCTAACTCGTTTGCAGTATGAGAAATGTTCTCATCGTTCTTTTTGAGCTTTTGGAATATATAATGACTTTCAATTTCTTCAATTAATGTTTCCAATGGAACATTCATCTGAAATGCTTCTTCGACAGACGGAAAGGAAAAACCTTCCTCATTCATTCGATTCATTCTAGTTTGCGGTTCTATAAAATGATACAAAAATCCAGTGATGATTTGTTCATTCTTTAAAGTGATGATCCTTAAAACCAAATTCAAATCTTTTACATAGGCTTGGATAATGGGAACATTGGCTTTTCTAGATTCATCGAGTTCATGCGATTTAAGATAATTGGCGAATAAATCTTGGTTTAACTCACGAAAGTATTTTTCAGTATAACTAATAGAGTCCCTAAAAATACTTCTAGCTAAAATATCCAACTCAAACTTTTCATTGTAAAATGTGGTTACACCTTCTTTGTCGGTTGCAAAAAGTGCGTCAGGAAAACTTGCAAGCACGAGGGACATGAATTGAAAGATCGCTTGTTTGTTTTCACTCAACTCTTCTCCGTCAGACTCTTTGTTTTCCGTTTTTAAGACAGGAGATTTGTTTGTAAGTTTAGAAACTTCTGCCAAAAAACGAGGTTTTTCCCACGTATCTACTTTTTGGGCTAATGTATTAATGACTGGAATAGTTCTGTTATTTTGAAAATAGTAAATGACACCTTCTGTGATATTAAATTCCAAAAATAACTCGGGAATACGTTCGTATTCTTCGCTAGTTGATGAAACATCTGCCATCTCCATTAGAACTTTCTCTTTGGAGACAAGACCCACTATATCAGAATTTTCATCTACCACGGGAAGATGACTAACCGGAGTCACCATAAAATGTTTGTAAATGGATTCTATTTTCATAAATTGTATTTACTTAACTCATACATAGGCAAGCAGATTCAAGCTAATTTTGATTTGAGATTTATTTACCACCGATAAACACAGATTGCCACCGATGTTTATTCGATTATTTCTAATTTCATTTTTCAATATCATGCAGTTTTTAATTAATTTCTTTAAGCTTTCGTATTTGCTATTTCTTGTTCTTACTTGTATTGGCTGGTTTTGTTTCCTTGGACTCCTTGGATGGATTCGTATGAGTTCCACCGATAGGAGCGACTTCTGGCTCTTCTGCTGGCGAAGTATTTTTGGATAAGTTCGTAAATTTTGTTGGGAGTGGATATTTTGCATTTTCAAAGGCTAAAACAGTATACTGCAATGCACGTTTAAAAAGTTGAATCCCGTATTGTAAATTTCCGTCTCTTTCAAATTTAGTAGCATTCGCATAATCCGCTTTTGCAATCGTATAATATTCAGAAGATTTTTCTTTTGCTGCTGTGTGAGTAACTGTTGGTTTAGATTTATTTTCTGCTTCTTTTTCTTCCGCAGCAGTAACTTGAGAAGAGTAAGCTTCCATCAGTTCTTTGGTTTCCAAACTAATAAAAGTAGAATAATCTTTTTGAAATGCGGCTAATTTTGATTCACCAATGGAAAGAGTTTTTTTAATTTTATCTTTCTCTCCAGAGCGGTAAACAATATCAACTTCACTCACCATATCTTTTAATCCTTGCAGATCTTTAGAAAGTTTTTCTGAAGTAATAATTTCCTGCATAGAAATTAAAAACTTAGCTCTGGAATCAAAATTCTTTTTCCTATCTACAATATTTCCTTTTGAGTTTGCAGACAGGCTAATGGCAAATAAAACGAAACACAGAAAGGTGAGTTTTTTAATCATAATCATTTTTATTTTTTCTCCACTGGACTTACTGGGTTTGTTGGTGGATTCGTTGGAGCTTTTGCCGGTTCAGAGGCTGTGGTTCCAGCGCCTGCACCAGTTCCAGTATTGGGTGCAGGTTTTGCGTTTGTCTCCGGCGTTGTTGGACCTGGAGAATCTTTGCGGATAATATTATTTGTCTCTTCTAAGATTGAAATTCTATTATAAGTAATAATTCCATAATTATCATCGTGCATTTCCATTAAGTCAAGAGTTCCCGATGAATTTGCTTTAAACTCGTAATCAGTTGCCCCTTTTGGTCTTGGGAAATTTACAGAAGAAGAAATTTTACCTTCGATGAGTTTGTTTTCTATAAAATTACGAAGTGTAACTTTGATATATTCGTAATCATTTACTTTGCCTTCATTGATTGAGTTTTGTAATTCGCTAAGAGACTGTTTTTTATAAGTTTGTTTATCCTCATTTGGAGTTTTGAAATTGATAAGTGCCAAAAGGGTAAATCTACGAGCTCGCCTAGATGCTCTAAATCCATCTTCATAAAGAGAAATTTTATTTCGAAATTGATAAGGAGATTGATTCCATCCAAGAGTATAATAATCCTCAGCAATTTTTAAATCTCTAAAAGCAAGTTTCATTAAATGTTTGGAGCTAATATCATTTGTCTTTATAATTCTTTGGGCAGCATAGGAAACTAAAACGCGGGTATGCTCTGTATGCCTCTCTAAAGCGTCTTCATATAATTCTTTTATTTTTCCTTGCGCTTCTTTGAGAGGTTTATGCGCCTCACCATAATCTGCGCGAAAATAAAGTAAAGTCCCTTCAAAGTCTTTTTTATTCGCCTCTAAAAATTTTCCAAAATAAAAAGAATCGTCTTTATCTACGATACGTTTTGCTGCTGCCTCTGGTTTAATTTTTCTATTTTCGTAATCACTGAGTTTTTCTGGTTCAGTTTGAGGTTTGATTAAATTACTAATTACTACATTTATGAAGTCGAAATGGATTTTGTTTTCATTTATCAAAACATTTAGATTTTCCATATCGGGAGCAACGGCAAATAAGGAATTTACTGTGAGTAGTAGAATTAGAAGTAGACTTTTATGTTTCATTTCATACCTAGCTATATTGGTGTCGTCTTTAGTATCGGCTGAAAGAAGGATACAGGAAAGTGTAAAAAAGAAAGCAATTTGTCAGATTTTACTCTGCATGTCTTAGGATTAGCTCAGAAACTATTTTCTTTTCTGGTTCTAAGGATGTTACATGGTCATTGACTTCATACACAAATACATTTCCATCTAAAGAAGTAATCCCTTTTTGGATCACAGAAAGTCCAATTCCAAATCCAAGCTCTTCTAGGAAAAAACGTTCATCATAAATTTTATTGATTCTAAAGAAAGGCTCAAAAATTTCATTTTCAAATTCAGATGGAATTCCACGAACTCCTCGGGTAACTTTGGAAATAGAATTCATAATCAAAATAGAAAGACCATCAGCAGAATAACCTTTCATAATAAATATGTTAGAATTATCAGGAGAATATTTATAGGCAATAGACTTGTTGCAAAATTGGTCTAATGTCATCCAGAGCCTGTCGAAGGATGCTTATTTCATTAAGTATAGTTCGACGAGCTCACTATGACAAATGTTATTTCGCAACAAGTCTATTAATTAAAATTTCTCGAAAGCTAAGTCCTAAAAATTCTGTGTTCCCATATACATCCTGGGTATGTGTAAAATTACTAATTATAATTCGATGATTTTTGATTTTACGGAAATCTTCTGTTTGTGAAATAGCTTCTTTCAAAATACTTTGAAGCGAAAACAAATAACCGTTAGTCGCTAAGAAAATACAATTCAATAAAACGTTAGTTACCCAAGATAACTAACTTTCAAAAGGGAAATATCATCTAATAACGTTGCATCTTTTTTTATGAATTGAAAAATTTCCTGTAAATTACCATTCCCGTTTTCCACACAAGTCAAGAATCTTTCTAAATCTTCATTGACTCTAGGCTGACCATTTGGATGAGTTCCCATCACTACATCATCTCTTCCATCCGATCCTAAAAATACAATATCCCCCGAAACTAATTTGACATTTCCAATGGAGACCCTTGGCTTCGTGTCGATAGGCGGAAAACCTAACTTATTGTAATTTTGTTCTTCGCTAATAAAACTTGCTTTTCCATTTCTATATAAAACAGGCATAGGATGTTCGGCATTAATAAAATACATATTACCAGTCTCTTCTTCAATAATCCCAAGCACCATAGATACCATCATAAGTCCTTCAAAAGTAAGAAAGGTTTGATTCAGTTCATGATATGTGTTGTAAATCCATTCATCTGGCATTAGATTTTTGCCCCACTTAAAACTTCTCACACGTTCCATGATAACTTCAAATGCAGTACCAAGCACAATCGCTCCACCTGCACCTTGTGTAGACTTTCCCATTGCATCGCCATTCAAAAAAACAACATAAGACTTATTCATCAATTTGATATTATGCGCAATGTTTATATCTCCACCAAGTGTATTAAACTCTCCTTTAAATTGAAATTCTTTCTTTTGCTTCAAAAAAAATTCGACCTTTACTCTGTCACTAATTACTGAATTACGACCGAGTGGTTCAATTAAAAGAGATGTCAAATAATAGTCCCCATCCTGTTGAAATTTAAGTCCATTTATTTCGTCTAACGTTTTAGTTAATGTTTCTGTTCTCTCTCTGACTTTATTTTCCAAATCTTCATTGAATAAATTTAATTGTTTATTTGTTTCGATTAGAGTTGTTAGAAGCTCTTTGTTTTGCATTCTAAGATTATAAACTTCCATGGCATTCTTTAGAGTGACTAACATTTCTTCGGGCTGAAAAGGTTTTGCCATATAACGGTATATTTGCCCCAAGTTAATTGCTTCAACTACAGTTCCTATGTCTGCATAACCAGTAAGCAAAATTTTAATTGGGTCTGGGTAAATGGTAGCGATTTTTTTAAGAAATTCCACACCTGATGTTCCGGGCATTTTTTGATCTGTGAGGATAATATGGATTTGCTCACTTTTTAGAATATCAAGTCCCTCTTCTGCAGAATTTGCTAAGTGAATTTCAAAATTTTTTTTGAAGAGGTATCTAAAACTTATTAGATTTGGTTCTTCATCATCTACGTATAATATTTTACCGGCAATCATGAATTTATGTTTAAAGAAAGCACAAGAGAGACAAGAATTTTTTATGAAATACTAATTTATTTATTTTGATTTTTCTGCTGATAGAACGCAAGTGCTTCGGTTAAAGTTTGTTTCATATCATCCATCTCGAATGGTTTTGACATACATTTGTAAATTTTGCCTTGGTCTAATGCTTCACTAGTAGTCATTGCATCTGTGTATCCTGTTAACAAAATACGAACAATATTTGGATGTTCCGAAGAAACTTTTTCTAAAAATTCAATTCCAGTCATTTCAGGCATTCTTTGATCAGAAATTACAATATGAATATTCTCTTCTTTTAGAGTCTGCAATCCTTCCAAGGCAGAATTTGCTAACATAACCTTATAATTTTTCTTAAACAAGTATTTAAAACTTGTTAGATTTTCCATTTCATCATCTACATACAATATATTATAATTAGCCATTTCGTTATCCCTAAATCGGTATATAAATTTTGAATTCAGTTCCTTTCCCTACTTCACTTGTAAATTCCATTTTACCTTTGTGTTGTTCTATGATTCCATAACTTATAGAAAGTCCAAGACCTGTGCCTTTTCCAATTTCTTTTGTAGTGAAAAAAGGTTCAAATATTTTATTTTGTATTTCCAAAGGAATTCCAAGTCCGTTGTCTTGAATAGAAATAAATATACATTCTTTTTTAAAATCAAAATTTCCTGAAGGCATATATAAAGTCTTTATTATAATTTCTCCATTTCCTGAAATCGCCTGAATAGCGTTTGCAAGTAAATTCATAAACACTTGATTTAATTTTCCTGGAAAACATTTTAACATTGGTAGTTTGTCATACTTTTTAATAATTTCTATTCTGTCTTTGTATTGACTGTGAAGAAGTATAAGTGTCGAATCAATATTCTCATTAATGTCGGCTAATGCTAATTTGTCGTTATCTGATCTTGAAAAAATTCTTAAACTTCTAATTATATCCGCAGTTTTTTTTGCGCCCACTTTAATATTGTTGGATAATACTGTTACTCCTTCCAATGTATCAGAAAAACTAATATTCTCTTTGAATTCCTTAACCTCATCTAATTTTGTATAAATATTTTCAGGATTTATTGTTTCGTAAAGTTTTATAACTTCAATCAGATCACCTGCCAACATTTCTAAAGAAATAATACTGGAATTTATATAATTGATTGGATTATTCATTTCGTGAGCAATTCCTGCTGTTAAAATTCCAAGGGAGGCTAATTTTTCAGATTGAACCAATTGGGATTGAGTTTCTTGTAAACGTTTAATTGTTTCTTCTAAGTCTCTAGTTCGCTCTTTTACTAATTCTTCTAATCTATTTTTGTGGCGAGCCAACTCTATTTCTAACTGTTTTCTTTTTGCTATATCATCTAAAAGCGCCTTTTCGTTATTATCCCTTTCCTCCGTTGCTTTTTTTAAATTTTTTTGCATTCTATCTACTGCAATACCAAGTTCCGCCAACTCACCATTACCCGATATTTTAATTTCCGTTGCGAAATCTCCATGACTAATTTTATTTACCAAATCTTGTAAGTATTCGAGTGGACGAGACAACCAAATACGCAACATTAAAATAAGTGCAACCATTACAACTAACGTAAAACCTAACTCAGTAAAAATAGTTATCACAACTTTTTGTCTTGTGATTCGTTTAGCTGGGGTTAAATCATATTTAAGTAACAAACCTCCAACAGAGTTTGGTCGAATTTGCCCCGGAGAAGCGGCTAATGTTATTGGTTGATATGCAAGTAGAGAATTACGAGAAGAGTCAAAATCCATAACTAAAAGTCGACTATTCTGAATTAATTTTAAATGTTCCATATCAAACTCAGGAAGAGCGTTTTGCATTGAGTTTCCAACAAGAAGAGATTGTGCGGATAATATTACTTTTCCCGTTTCATCCACTAAGGCTAGTAAACTTACCTCTGGAATTGATCCAAATTGTGCAATCTCCTCGATGAGTAAACTTTCATTTTCGGATCGTATCAATTGCTCTATTCTATGTTGTTCATCTGCCATGCGATGTTTGACAAGTTCACGCGCATTTTCCTCGGTCGTATTTGTTTCCTGCCACTCTCGCCAAAATGCAGAAGCGAATAACAATAAAGTAAACGCTCCAGTCACAAAAATAGGAAGCCACCTATGTAGGCGAATAGAGGAATAGTTTTTCATTTTGTTTGTGTTGGAAGAAATTTTGATTCGATGATACTATCCAATATTACAGTAGATTGTAATAGATGATGACGTAACATTAAGTCAGCCAATTCTTTAGTACTGTCTAAAAGTTTTGGAGAATCTCCAGACAAAAGTTTATAATTCTCTTGCAAATCAGGGAGGCTAATACCTGTAAACTGCAATGCTACTTGATCTGGATTTATCCCCAAAAATGGAGCCAAGAACAGATAAGATTCTTCTGGATTATTTTTAAAATAATCTAAAGCTTTAAAATGAGATTCAATTAATAATTTGAGATTTTGTATTTTATTAATGTCTTCTAAAATATCTTTCTTTATTACAAGTACATCTACAATTCTTCCAGGAATACTACTACTATCAAAAATAATTTTTGCTCCTAAACCTAGAAGTTTACTCCGAACAGGTTCAAAAGTAACGATTGCATCTACTTTTTTATCGCGGTATGCGGATAAGTGTTCGTTAACCGAAAGAGAAACTAATTTAACATCGGATGCTTGTAATTTTGCTGCTGTAAGCATTGCATCCAGCATAACCGCTCCAACAGCTACAGTCTCTACACCAACACGTTTTCCTTTTATATCTTTTAAAGTGGTGATTTCAGGACGCACTACAACAACATCTGCTCCACTGGAAATATCCATTACAAGAACTACTTGTACATCTAACTTTTCATCTAATAAAGTAAGAGCCATATCTAAAGTAGTAAACGCGGCATCAACTGTGCCACTCCTAAGTGCTTGAAAAGTTTGAGTCTGATTAGCCTGTTCCACAAGACGAACTTGGTTGGGGTTAATATAGTTTAGACTCATAGCTAAATGAATCGTCTCATAACCAGGCCACGCTATAGTAGCAACACGTATCGGTGTGTCATTGGATTGTTTACATCCCAAAAGTAATAGGGATATTAGAATTAGAATGATTCCTATTTTACGTCTCATTATTAAAATAAATTTTTCCTTTTCCGATTTTACTGCAAGTACTATTCCTTTTCTTGTAAACCAATAAAAAACATTTCCGAATTAAAGCTATTGTATGTTTTGGAACTAGTCAAAGAATTGTAACTATGGAAAATTTATCAATCTACTCCTATCTATCTCTGTCCTTTAGCTTTGGGCTTTTATCTCTTTTAACGCCCTGTGTATTTCCTTTAATTCCTATAACAGTTTCTTACTTTACCAAAAGGCAAGAATCAGAAAAAGCAAAACCTATCTTTGATGCTTTTTTGTATTCGTTTGGAATTATTCTATCTTTTACTTTAGTTGGTTTTCTAATTGCAGCCTTATTTGGTGCTAGCGGTATAAATAGATTAGCCTCAAACCCTTACGTAAATTTATTTATTGCAGCAATATTTACAGTATTTGCATTTAATTTATTTGGAATGTTCGAAATTCTTGTTTCGGGAAGTTTACTAACTCGACTTTCCAATTTCCACTCAAATAATAATCTACTCAGCATTTGGGTCATGTCGTTTACTTTTACCCTCACAACTTTTACTTGCACCATGCCTTTTATTGGAACTGTTTTAGTCTCCGCTTCTAAAGGAGATTGGTTTTATCCAATCCTTGGGATGCTTGGATATAGTTTTGCATTTTCAATTCCATTTTTTTTGCTGGCATTATTTCCTTCGGCAATCAAAAAACTTCCTCGGTCTGGAAATTGGATGGTATCTTTTAAAATCATCTTAGGCTTTTTGGAATTAGCCGCAGCTCTCAAGTTTGTGAGCAATGCAGACTTGGTTTTAGGTTGGAAAATTTTATCCCGAGAGTTCTTTTTGGTGATTTGGGCTGCTTTATTTATAGGAGCTGCTTTGTATTTATTTGGAGTATTTTATTTTGCGCATGAAAAAAAAGAAGAGGCAAAATCTGCCATACGAATCTTTTTTGCGATTTCTTTTCTCGCTATTGCACTAAACTTTCTGACTGCAACCAACGGACGATCTCTTGGTGAGTTAGATGCCTATTTGCCGCCACCAAGTAACCAGATGACACATACAAAACTACAAGAAGAACTTGTCTGGTTAGATAACTTAGAAATTGCAAAAGCAGAATCTCTAAAAACAGGGAAAAGAATCTTCGTGGATTTTACAGGTTATACATGTACGAACTGTCGCTGGATGGAACAGAATATTTTTCCAGAGCAAGATGTAAAAGATTTACTCTCGAGGTTTATCCTTGTTCGCCTCTACACAGACGGAGAAGAAAAAGTTCATGAAGACAACCAGAAATATGAAGAGGATAAATTTGGAACCATCGCACTTCCACTTTATGTTGGAATGGATGCCGAGGAAAAAGTGATTGGTCAGTTTCTGGGGATGACGAGAGACAAAGAGGAATATAAAAAGTTTTTAAAGGAAATGCTTCCGTAGAGACGTTGCGCGCAACGTCTCTACGGAGATAGTTAGAAGAGAGTGATAATCAATCCTGCAGGAGCATCACAGCTACTGAAGAATCCAGATTTTGCAAGCGCAGGATGTGCAACTTTGTTTTGAGGAAAATTGCAGTTAGTTGCAGCAATTTGAGCATTTACACAAGTGATTAACTCAGAGTAAACGGTAACTGCTGTTTTTGTAACTGCACCAGACGATTCTGTAATCCCTTTATTGATGTTGGTATCACTACACATTACAGCCGGATTAAATCCTGAACCAGCTCCTATACACTGATTCATTCGAACCACTGCTTCCGCACAATATTGTCTTGCTTGTGAATTTTCAGGAGCCTGATTTAACACTGCAAGTAAAAGTGAATTATTCAAATCTGTACTATTTCCTGCCTTACTACTTTCACAAGCACTCATAGTAATAAGAACAAATAATGCGATACTTACTAACTTTATAGTTTCATTTAATTTCATTTGATTTCTCCTTTTCTTAGAACTTAGCTACAACGCCAATGATGATTCCATTCTGACCTTTCACGGCTCTTCCTGCTTGGTCAATGAATTGAGTACCAAGTGCCCAGTCTCTTCTTAAATCAACTTTGATTAAAAGATTCTCTGTCCAATTGATTGTTGGTGTTAATGTAAAAGTTCTTACTTGACCTAAACTAGAAGCAGGTCTTCCTAATCCAGCAAAATTAGCTCCAGTTATATCGCCTGACGCAGCTTGCAAGTCATATCTGTCTCTTGGTGTTGTAAAAGCGAGCGGTTGATTTACTGTTAAAGAACCACCATATCGGCTATCGTCAATATTTTCATAACGAGCGGCAATTGCGTATTTTTCGTTGATGTTATATTTTAGCCAAATTCCATAGGTGTTGTAAATCTTTTTAACATTTTGTCCATCGGGACGAAATTTCAAATCGCTACCGTCAGTATCAACTTTTCCATTTCGGTTGGAATCAATGTAGAATCCATCATTTGTATATCCAGCAGCGTTAGTGATTGCATAACCAGATCTTTCTCCGAATGTCCAATCAAGTAACACAGTAAGTTTATCAGTTGGGTTAAAGATGAAGGACATGTGGTTAATAAACCAGTAGTCTCTACTATTTTTACTTCTTGGATTCCACTGAGTGTTCATTGGTCCACCAGGTAGTAAACCATTCATACCTGTTTGAGAAAGATAGTATTCTGCATCAGCAGGTCTTCCTTGTGTTACATCATTTCCATAAAGTGTGTTCCATACGATTTTGAATTTATCTGGAATCGCATCAAACTTAACTTGAGAACCGTAAGCCTTGAGTGCATTTGGTCCATCCACATACACATGGTTGGATGTGCTAAATACTTGACCAGCACCAGCAGGGGTTACACCTGAATAGCCGAACTGTTGTCCATTAGCCGTAAAACCTGTACCTTGTGCAGAGTTATACAAATATAAACCAGCACTTAATCTATCAGTTAGAGTAACAGTTGCACGAGCACCTGTATGGATAAAAGGGATTGTGTTAAAGAATATGTACCCTATGGTGTAATTCATATTATCCTTAGAATCCAAAAGTTCATTACCAATATGAGTTGCCATTTTACCTGCATCCACAATTAAACCCTTTGCTACAGGGAAGTAGAAAGATACATATGCTTGTTGCAATAACTGCATATTGTAAATAGAGTTAGTGGTTTGATATGGTCTTTCTTGGTACATATTATTCTGACCGTTTTGCATATCTAATCTAAAGCCCCAAGGACTTTCTTTCTCAGGAAGTTTTTCCATAGAAAGTTTCACTGCGTTAACCGCAAACTGTTTGTTGTAAGTGTGAAAAGTTCCTGTTGTATCCTGAGCAGCACCTTGCTTATTATTAGATGTCCAGTTGTAATAAACATCCACATAACCCGAAAAGTTTACCTTGTCATACCATTTAGCCTCAGCAGGTTTCGGGTCAGATCCTTTTGGAGTCATGGTCTGAGCGGAAAGTCCTGTAGCAGAAAAGATAATTAAGCTTAAAAGAATTTTTTTTATCTTCATAGTGTATCTCCTGCCATACCTTTTGCAAGATGTGTGCCAAAGTAACACTTAAAGACAAATGTGAAAATTATAAGCATTACAAAATAAATTTCCAACTTTATAGAAGCAATAATTTTCAGCAAACCATGGCTTTTTACTAGCAAATACTAGTCGTATACATTATTCAAATTGAGATAATTTAATAAATATGCTCATATTTTATACATTTCTATTTTTTCTGTATTTTTGGTTTATCGCCTAGAAATGGGATGGAGCTTTTGGGAGTTGTGTCTGGTGGAGTATAAAGAACTCTAGTGACAAATTCACGCCGAAAAACGATGATAATTTCCTTATCAGGGTCGTGCTCTGAGCTATAACGAGTAATGGGTTTTCGATAGTAAAAGAATTCTTGCCCACTTCCATCTTGGCTTCTCTCTTCTGGCTCACCGATAGACCCAATCACGCCTAATTTAGATTTTCCCATCATTCGATCTTTGAATTGGTCACGAATTTCTAGCCCTTCTAGTTGTTCTTCCGTCAATTTAGCTTGGATGATTTCTTTTTGTTTTTCTCGTTCTTCTGTTTTTTTAACAAGAGTATCGCATTTTTCTTTGTCTTGGAAAGTTTCGAGGCAATCTTTGTAGAAAGTTTCATCCACTTCCACTTTTTGTTGTTTGGTCGCGCAGTTTAAGAAAAGGAGAATAAGTAAAATATAGAAAAACGATTTCATTGGGTTACATCCACTAATAGGATTTGTCACAAAGTTAAAGAATTCGCCTAGTTCTTTACTGTCAAGTTATCTATAAATTAGTGTATTTTGCCACAGAGACACCGAGACACGGAGAGATTTAAAGAGAGTTTATTTCATAAAATACTGTCTATTTCAGTAATTTAGTCTTAGTTATTATTTTACTAAAATATAAAAAATGAATCCAAATTTTTCATTAGCTCTCTTTAATTCGACGAATAGTAATAAAAATAGCACAATTCCAAAACTCTCTGTGTCTTTGTGCCTCTGTGGCAGATATTCTTCTTAGTAGTTACAAAAAACTTATAGAGATGATTAACAAGATTGAAAAATTGACCTAGTGGAAAATTCTGGAATGAAAGTTAAGTAAGTTTCATTTGATGTAGCAAATTTTCTCTATGTCAACTCGACGAATTAAATTCATATGACAATCGAAGCCAACGACAAACAAGAAATTAAATTGCTCTCTGATATTTTCACATCACCACAGGACGCATTTGAAAACTACCAAAGAGATTCCAATTTTACTAGGTTTGACCTGATTCGAATTCACATTTCTTTATTTTTATGGGCACCCATTTTCAAACTTTTGCATAATCTTTTTTTTACTTTTGTAGCAGTTAAATATTGGAACATCGAAGTCCCAGCCAAATTAACAGAAGGATTAACCACATCTTCTTTCCTTTATCCCGCCGTACTTTTTCTAGTGTATCATTTTGATATTCTACTTTTGAAATTGAGAGCGGGTGACGCTTCAATGGATGCAGTTGAGGAAAGAGATTTACTCCTCATTTCTTTTCTTCCATTTAGTGCGTCTTGTTTATTTTGGATTTTTCCAAAACCGATTAATTTCTTTTTAATTTTAGGTTCTCTTGGATATAGTCTTTATTTGAGCCAATTGGCACTCCGCACATTATTCGGATTTACCGCAAAACAATTCCTAGTTTTTTTATCTTATGTTTTAATTTTATGTATGACGTTATCCGCTATAGCTCTTAGTATTTTGAATTGGATCAGGAAATAATATGAATATTTATATGATTGGAATTGGCGGAATTGCCATGGGAAATCTTGCGTTTATGTTAAAACAAGCCGGACATACTGTAAGTGGCTCCGATCATAAACTCTATCCACCTATGTCTGACAAACTAAAAGAATGGGGACTGAAAACTTACGAAGGATTCTCAGCGGCTAATCTAGGTAAGCCTGATCTTGTAATCATCGGAAATGCAATTTCTCGTGGTAATCCTGAGGTCGAAGAAGTTCTGAATCGTGGACTGGATTATATGAGTATGCCACAAGCGATTGGAAATTTCTTCCTTAAGAAGAAAAAAGTAATCGTGATCGCAGGAACACACGGGAAAACTACGACTACATTTTTAACACATCATATCTTGAAACAAGCAGGACTCAAGCCCGGACTCTTTGCGGGTGGTATACGTAAAGATGGAAGTCCTGGATTTGAAATAGGTGATGGAGAGTATTTCGTGATTGAAGGAGACGAATACGATTCAGCATTTTTTGATAAATCATCGAAGTTTTTGCATTACAGACCACATTTTCTAGTAATGACTTCGCTTGACTTCGATCATGCAGATATATTTCCAAACTTAGATGCGATTAAAACTATGTTCAAGCGGTTACTCAATCTTGTCCCCTCAAAAGGAAAAGTATTTTACTGGGCTGGCTCCAAGAATCTAGTAGAACTTTGCAAAGATTTCAAACATGCTCCTGTTGCAGCATACGAAATTGGTAGTAAAAGTTCGACACTTCGACTACGCTCAGTGTCCGGATCTAAACTGCAAAAGGCTTTTTCGGTAAAATCAGGAAAGGAACTGGAGAGTCCTTTAATCGGTCTACATAATTTTAGAAATACAGAAGTAGCGGCTAATATTTGTCTTGCGGCGGGACTTTCGGAAGATAAAATTTTCAAAGGAATAGAAAGTTTCCCTGGAGTTAAGAGAAGACAGGACATTTTATTCAAATCGGCCAGTGCCGTTGTGATGGAAGACTTTGCTCACCATCCGGTTGCGATTGAGGAAACTGTTAAAGCGGTTAAGGAAGCTTATCCGAACTACAAGATCATTAGCCTATTTGAACCAAGAAGTGCGACATCTCACCGAAATGTATTTCAAAAAGAATTTGCAGAATGTTTTAAAAAATCAGACGTAGCAATTGTGACAGAAGTATTTAACGTATCAAAAGTAGATAAAAAGAACCGACTCGATGTAAAAAAATTAGTGAAAGAAATACCAACTAAATCCAAAATCAAAAAAGCAGTTTATGCAAAGGATACTAGTGATTTGCTACTCAAACTTTCGTCGGAACTAAAAGCATTTTCAAAAGACAAAATAGTAGTGCTCGCCATGTCAAACGGCGCCTTCGGTGGGATATATCCTGAATTAATAGAAATGGTGAAAAAATTAAAGATTACCACCGATGAACACCGATGAACACGGATTGGGAAAAAATGTCATCCAGAGCCTGTCGAAGGATACTAAAACCATTTATGATGGTTCGACAAGCTCACCATGACAATCATAAAAAAACACATCGGTGTTCATCGGTGGTAAAAAAAGGAAATACTATGAATTTACTAGATGAACTAAACGCAATATTAAGTGAAGCAAAAGAGGTATTACCCTCTTCAAAGTCAGAAGCAGATCTGGATACAAATAAAAACTTATTTGTAGGAAAGAAAGGAAAACTCACTGGAGTCATGAAAGGTCTTGGGGCGTTAAGTCCTGAAGACAAGAAGACGATAGGCGCAAGAGCCAACGAAGTTTCCAAAGAAATTGAAGAGATTGTAACCAAACTCAAACAAAAACTCAAACTAGATTTTTATGAAAACGAATTGAAGAATGAAAACTTTGATCTACTTCGTCCGTTGCAAGACAAAGAGGTTGGAAGCCTACACCCACTTAGCCGCATCCAGTATGAGGTAGAAGATATTTTTACTTCGATGGGTTTTCAAATCATGGACGGTCCAGAAGTAGAGACAGATTACAACAACTTTGAAGCATTAAACTTTACCGCCGATCATCCAGCCCGCGACATGCAAGATACGTTTTACACAAAAGACGGAAACCTACTTCGCACTCATACTTCTGCGATCCAAGTTCGTGCTTTGCGTAACTTAAAACCGCCCTTTAGAATCATCGCGCCGGGTCGCGTATTTCGTTATGAAGAAGTAGATGCTTCTCACGAAAATACATTTTACCAAATCGAAGGTATGGTCATCGACAAAGATGTATCAACGGCTAATCTCATTTATACGATGAATGTTTTGTTGACAGAAATTTTCAAACGAGAAGTGAAAGTCAGGCTTCGTCCCGGCTACTTCCCATTTGTCGAACCTGGTTTTGAGTTAGATATTTCTTGTATGGTTTGTGGTGGCTCTGGCTGTTCTGTTTGCAAACATTCCGGTTGGGTCGAGTTACTCCCTTGTGGGCTTGTGCATCCAAACGTAATTCAGTTCGCTGGTCTTGATCCGAAAGTGTGGAAAGGTTTTGCGTTTGGTCTTGGTCTTGACCGCCTCGTCATGATGCGTTATGCGATCAATGATATACGATATATTCATTCGGGGAATTTGAGGTTTTTGAAGCAATTTACCTAATAAGTAACAAAAATATTTCTTCCGTCTTTTGCTCTATCTCTTCGTCTGAATAACTTGCGGGTAATCCTGTTTTATCGTCCCAGAGGTAGTCTCGGATTTTTGCTTTGATAGTATCGCGAGTAGATTGTTTTTCTGACCAGTCATGCATTCCTTGAATAAGAGACTCTATATTTTGAAATAAGGATTTTGCTATGTCCTTTACTTTACTTTTTTCTTCTGTGGCTAAGCTTGGTTTGCGAAGGATGTCATAGACTGCTAGGCTTTCTTCTTTTAATCCTTCTTTACTTGCTCTCATTTCTTCTTCGCTCAATTCTTCTATGAATTCAATAAGCTGTTTAAATGTATCTTCTATTGTTTGCCTGTTTTTTTCATTGTTTAAATCATCAATGATTTCTTGGTATTTTTTTTGAAAGTCTACTCTCGAAGGATTCAGACTCATCATTGTTTGGAGTTTTCTTTCTACTGCATCTTTTAGGTTTTGAACTGTAGTCTTTTGGGTTTTGCTTTTTTTAAAGTTTTCTTGTAGTGCATTAAAATCAATTTTACTTATATCGAATAATCTTGATTCAGATGACCTTGCTTTTAATAGACCAACCGATTGATTAACAATATCTTGGAGTTCTTTTATAATCTCATCTATGTCGGCGTTTTCTCTATCTTCTTGCAAACTCTTATAGATAACATTGATTGCATCATACCCTTTTTTGTATTCGTTAATTCCTTTATTGTTGATACACGCTTTGAATAGTTTGAAAAACAGACGCGCCATAATTTCAAAACGTCTTCTAGATTCAGAGCTTTCATTAATTGCTTCTTTTGCGTCTTTTAAGAGTAAAATTTTATCGAACCCTATCGCACCAAAGAGAGTTTGTAAACTGAATCCTTTTTCTGTGAAAAAAGTATCTATCATTAGATAAGCCTCGGCTAGTCGCCCTAGAAGCTCTTCTTCGGGTGGAGCTGGAGGTTTATCACCAGTATCTCCTTTTTTGCCTGTAAAATCTAATAGTGCGTCACGGAGGTTTTTTAGAATACCTACATAGTCAACTATGAGTCCGTTTGTTTTTTCCGCATACACTCGATTTGCTCTAGCGATGGCTTGCATAAGTGTGTGTGCTTTGAGCGGCTTATCGAGATAAAGCGTAGAGAGAGAAGGAACATCAAATCCAGTTAGCCACATTGCACAGACAAATACAATTCGAAAGGGATGGTCGGGGTCTTTAAAAGCTGTTTCTAAATCCATACGTCTTCCACTTTCCAACTGGAAACCGTCTTTCATAAGTTTGCGATGTTCTAATATACTTAAATCCCATTTCTGAAATTTGTCTTCTTCGTTTTGTTCTTCACTGATGACAACTGCCATCCTAGTTTCTTCCATCCAAGCAAGTTTGCGGCTACTGTAAATTGCCTCTTGGTCATCTGCACTTTTTTCAATAGAATTTCGGACAGACTTTTTTTGTTCTTCCCAATGGTATTTAATTAAATTATACATTCTAACACAGGTTAGTTTATCTATACAGACAAACATTGCTTTTCCTGATTCCCATGCTTTGCTGTAATGTTCCACGAAGTCAATAGCAATTGCTTCTAATCGTTTGCTAGCGGTTATTATATGGTAGTCTCTCGCTAATTCTTTTTCTAGTTTTAATTTTTCGTCCAAGTCCCCGTCTGTAAATTCTTCTAGTTTTTCGGCAATCTTTTCATTTAGACCTTGAATAGAGATTCCTAGTTTCTCTCCCCGCGCATCGTAATACAAAGGAACGGTAGCGTTATCATCTACTGCACGTTGGAAGTCGTAAGTTGATACATATTCGCCAAATACTTTTCGCGTAGGCTCATCAGCATCACCTTTCATAAGAGGAGTTCCTGTGAATCCTAAAAAAGAAGCCTTGGGTAGCGCATTACGTAGATTTAACGCTAGTCGTCCATATTGGGTTCGATGTGCTTCATCTGTTATTACGATAATATCTTCTCGCGTATTATAGGCATTTGCCGGATCAACATCTTGGTTGAATTTTTGAATTAGAGAAAATATATAGGACTTATGCTCTTGTAAAAGTTGTTTTAAATGCTCACCAGAACTCGCACGGCAGGGGTCTTTGTCATTTTCTACAAGTCCAACTCCTGCAAAAGTTTTATAGATTTGTGTATCCAAATCTTCTCTATCTGTGCAAATTAGGAAAGTAAAATTGCTTCCAATTTTACGATGGATCTTACGAGTGAAAAATACCATTGAATAGGATTTTCCCGAACCTTGTGTATGCCAGAATACTCCTAGTTTGCCTTGTTTTTCTTTTCGTTGTAAAACGGAGGCTAATCCTAAGTTAACTCCTAGATACTGATGATTCTTGGCTAGGATTTTTACAATTTTTCCGCCACTCTCGTCGAATAGAATAAAGTTCTCCAAAATATCTAAAAGATTTTCCTTTCTAAAAATTCCTTTTAGTAAAGTCTCCATATCGACTCGTCCTGCATCATCCTCAGCTAGTCGTTTCCATTCGTGAAAATGTTCAAACCTACTTGTAAGTGCGCCGAGTTTGGCATCAATTCCATTAGAGAGAACGATTATTGCATTATGATGAAAAAGTTGTGGGACAGAGGTTTTGTAGTCTTTTAGATTATCCTCGAATGCAGATCGAATATTTCGATGAACATTTTTTAATTCTATAAAGATTACGGGGATACCATTGATAAACCCCATTATATCTGCCCTTCTTCGATACAAATATCCTTTGACAAAAAATTCTCGAACTGCGAGAAAATGGTTGTTATCCGCATGATCAAAGTCAATGAGTTGTAAATTTCTCTGGGTAAATTTCCCGTTTACTTGAAATTCAACGGGAACTCCATTAAGCAGATACTTGTAATTATCCCGATTGATTTGTTCTAAAGATTTTCCGACTCCTGCATCAGAAAGTTTCTTCATTGCTCCCTGATAGGCTTCTTCGGGCAAATCAGGATTTAACTTTCTAAGTGCGGGTAATAGATACTTCTTTAAAAGAACTTCGCGGTCGTCTTTTCGTCCGAAGGTTCCACTTTCTCCAAAAGTTTCGGTGTTATGTGCGAAATGAATTTCCCAGCCTAGACTATCTCGGAGATACTCGGCAGTTGTCTTTTGGACTAATTCATCTTCGTTGAATTCATTCATGGATATAACCTTTTAAGCATTCGTTTTACTTCTATTGGAATTTGTTTTGATTTCTTACCGCCATCAATCATTCTATCCAATAATTCCTGAGAGGCTGAATCTGCTTTTCTAATGACTCCTTTTATTATATCGTCATATAACCTTTCATGAATTAATAGCCTTGCTTCTCGATAATAAACGACTGACTCATGTAAAATATTCCGATGTTCATTCGGATAAATGAGGCAAGTTTGTTCCTTTGATGGATTGTTAGAGGTAATATTTACAACGGCAACTATCGTATTGCCTATTTGCTCTTCGACTCCTAATATAAAATATAAATGCTTAATAGAAGAACGAGATGAATCATCCCAGTAGGCATCGCCTGCTTCAAGCTTCATACTTAGAAAGAAATGAATTAGTGATTTCTGATTCTTGAATCATTTGTCGAATTGCTTTGATTTCGTCCTGTGACTTTCCTAACAACAAAAGAAGATCTTCTGTATCAATTGGAATGCTTGATGTGCCAGGATCTTTCCATTCAGGAACAAACTTTGCATTATGACAGTAATCAATCAATTGCGCGGGCGTATAATGTATGAATTTGTTATAGACCTGATCCAAGATTTCTAAATCTGCCTCAGATAGTTTCTGAGGCGCTCTTTCTTTTGTTAGGAGAATCTTTTTGTCGTCGCGCTTTATGTATTCAGAAAAAGGACTCATAGATAATTGGTTTGACTTAATCAAATCAAAAGTTTTACTCACGATAGGTCCGTAGGGTAATGACGAATAGCTGTCACCCGTAATCGGATAATTGTATTCTTTAATACTTTCTCTATCTGCAAAATAAAGAAACTTGATAAGATGTAAAATATCTAATTCTTTATTTTTCGTTTTGGATAATAAATAAGAAATAGATTCTAATACTTTTTCTAAGTTGTAATGAAATTCTAACATATTTATCTCCTTTTTTGTAAGGTAGCATTTGTTTAGGTTTTGTAAAGAAAAAAAGATTTGGTTTTGAAGAAGAAAAGAAGTTTTTTTAAGGAAGGCTTTGTTGGGGTTGTGGTAGCTTTGGCTTTTTAGTTCTTCTTCCTCATCCCGTCTTTTTCTATATCGTTAAACTTTATCAGAGTATCCCTTCTCTTTTGCTTTTTCGGGGTTGCCCTCACCCAATTAAAAGTAATTGTTACACATGTTTGAATAAGCCCTCTCCCTTCGCACACTTGGAAGCTGCTGGGTGAGGGGACTGGTGGGCTTTTTTGTTTTTAGTTGGGCTTTGTTTTTTTTTCTGGCTTTATACTTCTATCGTTTGGTTCATTAGTTTGGGTAATAGTATATTACGCGCTTCTCGGAGTTTTTGGAGAAATCCCTCCGTGGACTCTGTGCTCTCTGTGAGAAAAAAGAGGATTTCTCACAGAGCACACGGAGATCACAGAGTTTCGAATTTATACTTCTATCGTTTGGTTCATTAGTTTGGGTAATAGTATATTACGCGCTTCTGCTAAATATAAATTACTATATTTATATTTGCATTATTTATAGTATGCTAATTTGTGTGAAACTATGGGAAAATTCTTCAAGCGGCTGTATCTTACTTATATAAAACCAAATCAGGATACAGGACAGGTATATAGTGGAAAAGCAAGCGGATTGGATGATGAGAGTCTTACGCAGGAAGAATTGGCTGATAAAATTTTAAACAAAAGAGATAGCTCGCATCATAAAAATGAAGATGGTTTTGATAGAGCAATCTTAGATGTTGTATCTTATGATGCTGATGCGGTTAGAGGAAGAGAACAAGATTTGATTGAATATTATGGAGGAGCACAATCAGAAGGTGGAGACTCTGGCAATTTCTTAAATGGTATCAGTAAAAGAAATAAAAAGAGAAATGAATATAGGGAAGCTTCTAAAAAATTATTCGGGAAGATTATGATAATTTTCTTGATTTCTTATCCAATTTATTTATTATTCGAGTTATGGGTGAAGAAATGAAAAGGCAACAAAGGACTGTCGGGGCTATTGTTAAAGTTCCACTAGAAGGTGGTTACTTTACGTATGCCAGAATTTTGAAAACAAAATTTGCCTTTTATGATTTTCGAACAAAGATAGATATAGAAGACTTACAAGAAATTATTTCCAAGCCTATTCTTTTTATTACAGGAGTCAATGACTATGCAGTTACAAAAGGTCTCTGGCTAAAAGTAGGCAAACTTCCATTAGACAAATCTCTATTGAACCTGCCTCCGCAATTTATTCAAGATGCTCTCAATCCTGACAAATTTTTTATTGTCGAAAAAGGCATTCGTCGTCCTGCCTCCAAAGAAGAATGCAGAGGATTAGAAAGAGTAGCCGTATGGACACCAGAGGGTATTCAAAAAAGATTGAATGACCATTATGCCGGTCGTAAAAATAAATCTGTCGAAGCTGATAAAAATCTGGAAATCCTTTATACACAAAAAGTAAAAGTCGCTTAGGGGTAGAGTGAGCTTTTTCGTATTGCGTTAAACTTCGATACCCTCTGTGGACTCTGTGCTCTCTGTGAGACTAAGATTGTTTCTCACAGAGCACACGGAGATCACAGAGTTTCGAATTTATACTTCTATCGTTTGGTTCATTAGTTTGGGTAATAGTATATTACGCGCTTCTCGGAGTTTTTGGGTTTGTTTTTTTAAACTTCTTACTTGTTTAAAGATTGTATAAACTCGAATTTCAAACTCTTCTACTAAAACTTTATTTGGAATAAACATTTCCATTTGCCTAAATATGCCCTTACTAATCTCTTTAAAAGTAGTTCCACTCGCTTTTAGCTCAATTTCTTGTTTTCTGTTCATTAAGTTATAAAGTATGAACATTTTTGAATTTTCCAATTTCGGAATAATGGAAATAAATCCTTGATTAGTGCAGCATTCTTTTTCAAATAATCCGAAGTAACCTATAGACGCACGGCTTGTCATTAAAATAGTTTCTGGTGGAAGCATTCTTGCGGAACTTTTTTTTAAACCAAGACTAGTAATTTTCTTTTCAGAATCAATTAAAGGCAAACAGCCATTATTTGTTAAATCCTTAGGAACAAACCAAGTAATATTTCCTTCATTCCAGTATTCAGGAACAACAGTTGATGGAGTTCCTCCACCTACAGTTTCGGCAATATCTCCAATCTTCTTCCTCTCCCACTCTTCCGGCAAACCGTTCTTAACCTTTACTTTTTCGTGACCGGGGAATTGGAACTTGACGAACCATTCTTTATAAAGAAGCCGTGCGGAGTTTTCTAAAAGCGTTATGCGACGGCGGTTGTTTTCGATTAAGTCATCGTAGGCAGAAAGAATTGCGGCTATTCGTTGTTGGGTGGGAAGTGGTGGGAGTGGGATTTTGATTGTCTTTAAATCTTTAATGGGAAGTTGTGGCTGCGCTGAACCAGACGATCTTTTAAAACATTGCTCTTTAAAATAGTTTGATCGAAATGCAAGATACAAATATTTTGAATCTACATTATTTTGTGATCGTATGATAACCATACCAGAATTAATTCGAATATGATCGTAAGGAATACTGTTATGATAATAAGCAATGCTTCCTATTGTGCCGCGAGTAGTAATTACAATATCATTTCTTTGTAATTTTCCTTTTCGCAACATGGAGTCTTTCTTTTCATCTATGAAGTGTATATCTGATAGTTGAAAAGAATCATCCTTAATATTTGATGTATTTAAGAAAAGGCAATGACCTTCTTTCGTAAATTCGTGTGACTTAGGATAGTTATCCCCTCTATCTCCGTCTATTATTTCTAAATTTACTTGCTCTAAAGATTCTTCTTTCCATTTTTTCATAAGTTATCCCCTATCCC
>DDBL01000108.1:0-169 GCA_002333425.1 Leptospiraceae bacterium UBA2033 | reverse complement strand
GCACACGGAGGACACAGAGGTTTTTTCTTCTTTTCATTCATAATTCAAAATTCACCATTCATAATTTCTTCAACTATTTCGTCATAAGTTTTCCGTTATCCCCTCCGTGAACTCTGTGCTCTCTGTGAGAACCCATTCTTTTTCTCACAGAGCACACGGAGGACACAGA
>DDBL01000109.1:11916-12425 GCA_002333425.1 Leptospiraceae bacterium UBA2033 | reverse complement strand
CTTTTCAAGAAATGGTATAAAATCAAGGAGCTTACAAAATGGGAATAACAACCACAGATAAAATCTTTAAAATTTATGAAGAAACCTATCTTCATGACCTACCCGTGGTCAGCATGAAATTCCTATTCGAAAAACGCTCTGTCGAATTTGGTTTCGAATCTTTCGATGAATCTAGCAAAACCTACAAACCTTTCTCTTTTTTATTTTCCGGCGTTTCTAAATTTATCAGCGACTCTGCACCTGACAAACCTTTTGAAATCGTAGAATTAATGAACGCAGAAATTGAAAAGCGGGATAATAGCTATTACACCAAACTTGTGTTTCAACAAAACGATTCTGTTTGGATTGTGGAACTAACGTTTCAGGATTTGGAAGCCACTGTCTGAACTGTGATTCTTATGATTTTTATGATTGGGATGAGTCGGTCACTGAGCGGAGTCGAACGTGACGTTAATAGCTTAAGCCGAAGATAGTTTTTAAAAATACTTTTCTTGTAAATGGTAATAGAT
>DDBL01000109.1:0-11874 GCA_002333425.1 Leptospiraceae bacterium UBA2033 | reverse complement strand
GATAAAAATTTAGCGAAAGTGCAACAAGTTGAATATTCAAAAAAACTTAGAAAAGACATTAAGCTACATATAGAATCTCTCCCGGACAAATATAATCTTAAAATAGTGTTAGATGTCTATTCTAGCATATTGGCAAGATTAGAAGAAAATCTTTACATAATTATTCAATATCTAAATGAGCATATTGATACAAAGCTACTGCAGGAAAATTTTTCAGAGATTTTTGATACGATATTAAATAAGTTGGTAGTTTCTCAAGGAAAATATGGTTACTTAATTATTCAACCGTTAGAATTAACGCGACTTATTATTAGTCTTGCTCAGTTGCCCAAAGGGGCAACAGTGTATAATCCGTTTGCAGGTTGCGCATCTTTCGGTGTATTCTTAGGAGACGGGTATCGATATACAGGTCAGGAATATAGTTCAAACACATGGGCAATAGGTTATCTTAGACTTTTAGCTTATGAAAAAAGAAATGGTAATGAATTTCAATTTTCTGACTCTATAGAATATTGGAATCCCAAAAATGAAAAATATGACTTTATAGTTGCACATCCGCCTTTCGGAGTACGTTTTTTAAAACCAAAGATTGGAAGATTTGGAGGCATAAAAAATTCTGAGCATTTCTTTATTGAAAAAGGAATTGAAGATTTGACTAGTGATGGTAAACTAATCGCTGTTATCTCTAATGATATTTTATTTCGCAAAGGTCCTGAATATGATTTAAGAAAATATTTAATAGAAAATGATTTAATAGAAATGCTTATTTCGTTTCCCAGAGGTCTTTTGCTATATACAATGACTCCGTTTAGTGTTATTGTAATTAACAAGAAGAAAAAACAAAAGGGAGTTATTCAATTTGTAGATGCAGAAAATTTTATAGAACGAATATCTAAGCGAGAAAAACGCATCAAAGAAATGGAACTTTTTTCTTTTATTATGGAAAAAAAAGAAACAGATAAAATGCGCATTGTGGGTAATGATGAAGTTGCGCAAGATGATTTTAATTTAAGTGTTCAAAGATATTTACAGAAAAAAAATGAAGGGTTATTGCTAAATGAGGTTGCAAGTTTTATTCAAGGAGAGCGAGCTATCGAAGGGCAAAAAGGACTATTTATTAAAATTAAAGATTTAAAGAATGATAAATTAAAATTTAAACTCGAAACTAATAATTTAGAAGAGATAGAAATTCCTAAAACTGCTAAAAAGATCGGAAAGTCCTGTTTGTTATTAGCCGCTCGATGGAAAACATTGAAACCAACTTATTTTGAATTTACAGGTAATCCTATTTTCATAACACCCGATTGTATAGCCTTGGAAATAGATGAGTCTAAGATAATGATAAAATATTTGATTCATGAATTACATTCTAATTCTGTAAATGAGCAAGTTGAATCATTACGTCTACCGAGTGGCTCAGTAATTCCATTTATTAGAAAAGATGATTTACTAAGAGTTAAGATTGATTTACCTTCAATTAAAGAACAAGAGGCTAGGGTTAAAAGAGTTATTCAAGCATTAGCAGAGGAAAAGAGAAGAGAAAATAACTTATTCAATAAAATACATGGTCTAGAAAATGAATTAATTGAACAAAATACGCATTTGCGACATACGCTTACTGCACCATCAACAACCCTAAAAACAACTTTTTCCTATGTTAAAGAGATAATACTTCAGAAAATACAACCTAAATTTCCTGGACTAATGGATTTAAAAGTTACAGAAGATCACAAATTTAGTTTTGGCGAATACCTCACTAGTATTGAAAGTGATATTTTAAGAATTGCCAAGATAGTTGAAAATCAACTCACCGTAGAATCATATATTTATTCTAAAGATTTAGTTTCTATAGAGATAATTGACTTTCTCTCTCGTTTTACAAATAAATATAAGGAAACGAAAGATTTAATAAACTTTTTGATAAATTTTGACTTTGATAAAGAAAACTTTTCAGATATTGACGGTGAACGAATAAAAATATTTATTCTTGGTAACGCTGATTTGTTATCTGATATGCTTGATAATTTAATTGACAATGCCGTTAAACATGCCTTTAACTCTGACAAACAAAAGAATAAAATTAAAATATCATTGATGACAAGTTTGAACGATAACTCGGACAATGAGATTTGCATTACTGTTTCAAATACAGGTAAGCCATTCCCAAATGATTTTAAAAAGGAACAGTTTATTAGAAAAGGAATCAAAGCTGGAAAAAATTCTGGCGATGGCTTTGGCGGCTTTTATATCAATGAAATAATTAAACATTTGAATGGAAATTTTGAAATATTTAATGATGTAGATAACAGCGATTTCACAACGCATTTTGAGATTAATTTTCCAATATTTGGAACGAATGAGGATGAATATGAATACGAAGAAAATATATAATGTAGTATGGTTTGATGATCAATATGCAACCCTTATAGGAATTCAAGAACAAGCACATCTCAATGGGATTAAGCTATATGGCTTTTCTAATGCAAAAGATGGAATTGAAGAGTTAGAAAAAAATCTAGAAAAATATGATGCAGCAATAGTGGATGGACTATTTTACAAAGAGCCGGGACAGACTGGAGATACAACGAGTCCTCACGCATTATTTGAAGTGGGCAAAAAAATTGTAGAACTGCAACCTAAAAAAGTTCTTGATTGGTTCATTCTTTCTGGGCAGACGAGTTTTACAAAAGACAAACACTTATTTGCCGAAGCTTTTAAAAATAATAAAGTATACGATAAGAATAAAGATGAAGACTTAAAAGAATTATGGAAAGATATACAAGAAGCCGCAGATAAACAACCATTAACCCAAATACGTCATAAACACCAGAAAGTATTTGATGTGTGCACGAAAAATTATATCGGTGAAGATGCTTCTAAATATTTAATGCCCATTTTATATAGTATGGAACATCCTCATGAAACTTTCGACGATGAACAGCATTTTAATGGTCTTAGAAAAATTTTAGAACATGTTTTCAGAGCCTCAAATAAGTTTGGATTTTTGCATGATGATTGTATCACTAAACGAGGTGTTAATTTAACATGGTCTTCATTGTTCATGAAAGGCGAAGATAACAAAAATATGCGAGACAAAAAAATAAATAAATCTAAAAGACATTTTTCTGTATTACTGGGTAAAATGGTAGATTTACTCAGAGATGTAACATGTTCTGCATCGCATACAGAACAGGATGGCTCTTATATTGAAGAAGATAAGGAAAATAAAGATAAAACAAACTACTATGAATATAAAGATCAAATCCAATCAAACTATTTATTGTATTCTCTTACCTTTCAAACAATGGATTTACTTTTATGGTTCAAAAAATATGCTGATGACAATCATGAAGTAGCAAAGAATAAGTTAGAATGGAATAAGGTAGAATAGTATTATCCTCATTCAGATGTAACCCCCAATGACCCTCACCTCCTACCCAACCAACGAAGAACAAATATCCCGCGGAATAGAGCAATTAGCCCTAGGGTGGCATTTTATGGAGAGGAAAGAAAACGAAAAAAAGAAGATTCCGATAGATACGATAATCAATATATTGGAAGAGGCATACAATGATTTGTCGGATAGCGGGGAAAATGAAACTGATTTTTTGAATCGCAGGTATAGAAATTACAAGGCGAAATTAGAAGAGAAACCGTTTTTGATAAAGATGGATTTCAAAAAGAAAAGCATAAAGAATTTTACAGGAAATGAAAATGCGATACGCGAACTAACAAAGATATACTTGGAAACGTATTCCGAGGAGTATAGCAATTATATTGCAGAAAATTATTGCAATGTTCAAAAGCAAAATGGACTTTTAGAGTTTTCGTTATTTTCTATTGTGTTCTTTCATCTTGCCTCTAGGCTTGGATTGACAGTTGAGGTGACCTACGATAATATTTTAGACCCACATAAGAAACGAAGACGGAGGATAATTCCGATTGCACTTTCTTGTCGTCGCCCGTTTATCAATTTAATAGCACAGGATGTAAACGATAAGATTCATAAACATTTTGTATTGAATTGTGTCACGGAAATACATACCGATATATTTGAATTCTTCAAAGATTCCGACCGCAAGAGAAACAACTTCAACCCAAAAATGTTTCGAAACTCAAAGGAAT
Source organism: Leptospiraceae bacterium UBA2033 (assembly GCA_002333425.1). Classification (GTDB taxonomy): domain Bacteria; phylum Spirochaetota; class Leptospiria; order Leptospirales; family Leptospiraceae; genus UBA2033. The sequence continues at coordinate 7,749 of DDBL01000109.1, read as the reverse complement.
ACCGATTCAGTAAAGAGTATGTCACCTACACGATTGAATTGAACAAAAAATACCTCAGACATATTCGCACAGTTTACTTTCCAGAATTCGAAATCGTGGAAGAAAAAGAGGAAACAGTTATTTTAGAAATTACAACCTGGGATTACCGTTATTTTTACAATGCCATTTTCAATTATCGAGCGGAATTCACCTTGTTATCCCCACCGGACAGAGTTGCTTTTTATAAAGGAATCCTTCAAAACACCTTGAAAAATTATCCCGATTCGTAAATCTCAATTCGGAAAGAAAGTTTCCGCATTATAGAATGATTCTCCTGTAAAATCCATTAGATTAGGAGTAGAATATGGAATCTAATGATGAAGCATCAAATGAAGAGTTTAAATTACTTTCAAAAGAGGAATTTGAAAGTTTGCCTGAAGAGGAAAAACAAGTATATATTAAAAATAACAATATAAATATAAGAAAGTTGTTCGATGGTGTTGGTTATCATATCGAGGAAATGAAAAAGATATTAATTAAATTGAAAGAAATAGATGAAGAAAAGTTTGAATAAATAAATCACAAAGAGGATAACGCATGGAAACCGATACAAACCAAGAACCCTCGGATTCAAAATTTCGAAAATTAACACTAGATGAACTGAAAGCATTACCAAAAGAAGAAGTTGATGAATATATGAAATGGTATGTAAATGATTGTGACATTTATTTTAAGAAAATGAATAAAAAAATAGATGAAAAGTTGGAGAAGTTGGAACATTTTGTCAATGATTGCCTGGATAATCCGACAGATGAAAATCTAAAAAAATTAGAAAGAGCTTTCAGGTCATCCTTTGAACAGGAAGAGAAATAAAAGAAACCAATGACATTATTCCAAAACAAATACAGAATCGAATCCGCACGAAGACAAGGTTGGGACTATGCGGATAATGGATATTATTTTGTGACGATATGCACGAAGGATAGGGAGCATTTCTTTGGTGAGGTTGTGAATGGGGAGATGGTGTTATCGGAGATGGGATTGGTTGCAAAAAATATATGGTCAGAAATTCCGGAACATTTTCCTCATGGTGAATTGGATGAATTCATTGTAATGCCAAATCATATACATGGATTGTTGTATTTATCTGGGCATGAAAAATCAAACGAGACGCGATCAGAAATGGAGACGCGATCAATCGCGTCTCTACGGCAGGGCGGTATTACAGGGGAAAACAATCCTGTATTAAATCCATTTTCTTTATCAAAAATAATTCGTTGGTATAAAGGTCGTGTTACATTCGAAATATCCCGTAGAGACGCGATTCATCGCGTCTTAAATACAGAAGAGTCAAACATAGAAAAAACAAAGTCCTTTTCCCGCAATTTCCAATGGCAGCCCCGATTCCACGATCGTATCATTCGAGACGAAATAGAATTACACAATGTCAGAAATTATATTGCGCATAATGCAAGAAATTGGGAAAATGATGAATTCTACCAGAAAGCAGCATAAAGGTTCTACGAAAGAAATTGCAGACAACTAACCCGAAAAAGACCCCACAACCCGATAACGGTTTCTTTTATTATCCTCATTTGCCTTTCCTCTTTCTCCAATATATAGATGAACTTGATCTACGCTAAATGCGTCAGTTGAAAAGTCAGAAAACCGATTTTTCAGATCTTCTACTTTTGATTGAGTAATCTTGGATGAACGAATCAGAGATATATGAGGTGTAAACTCATGAGTAGACTTTGGAGCTTCTGGAAAAAGGGAAACAATTTCAGATTGAAGTGTGATTAGTTCCTTGGAAGGCGTTACTGTGAGATGCAAAATTTGATTGTTCTCTTTCAAAGTCCAAAAATTTATCCCATCAATTTTAAGAGTAAAAGGAGAGAAGGAAAGTTGATTCAGTCTTTCTTTTATTGATTCCATATACTCCAATGTAGAATTTCCATTTTTGAGGAAAAGTAATGTTATGTGCAGATCTGTTTTTCGTTCCCATAGGTCCTCCGAAATATCTTGGTCTTGGATTGTCGTAAAAATTTTCTCTCTTATCGATTCAGGTAGACTGATGGCAATAAAAAGGCTCATGGATTTTAGGTTTTAGAAAACTGTTTTGTGGTAAAGTTTTTTAAGTGCAGAGAGTTTACTATTTTTGCAGAATAGATTTCTCCTAAGCTGATGGTCGAAATGACTGGAGAAGTCCGTGCATCTAACTCAATTAAGAGTAATTATCGGTGTTCATCGGTGGTAAAAAAATGCTTATCTCAAAGTCAAACTCAGTCTTGCCTTATCTTTACAGGCTTTAGATTCATAAACTCCTTGCATTGTATTTTTAGAAATCGAAAGAGAATATTCATCAATCAAACAAAACATCCAGCCTTTGTTTGGTTTGTTCTCTAAAAATTTTTCATCATGAAGTAAAATTGTATTTTCTTTTTTGTAGCCATTAACCGCTCTTTTGTTCCAGCCGCTTTTTGCGCTTGACCATTGTAATACGCCTGTTAGCTCCTGGTTGCGGTTTTCGCAGAGGCTTAGTTCTACTTGCACGCTTGGATCATTTCCGCTTGCCGTTCCAACCCAGAGTTCGCAATTCTTTTGAGGGCTTAGGGCTTTTGGTCGAATGTCTGCGGACAAATCTATATTTCCCAGATAGAATGAAATTAAGAAAGTAAGCCAAATTGTTTTCAATTTTTTTTCTCCAGTATTCTTCTTTTACTCTATGTGAATCTATTTATATTTTTGATGTTGTCAACGGAAAAACGCTGATTCAAATAACAATTAAAAGGTAATCCCAAAAAGGATTGACATGTATGTATAATCTATACATACTGAATCAATGAAAACTACTATGAATCTTTCTGACGAACTCGTAGCTGAGGCTATGAAATACACTGGAATTAAAGAAAAAACAAAGTTGGTCAATGTAGCATTGGAAACTCTGATTCGAGAAGCGTCTCGTAAACAACTCATTCGACTTTTTGGTTCTGATAAAAAAGCAAACGTTGCTTCAAGAAAAAGAAATTGAGCGATCTAGTTCTGATTGATACAGGGGTTTGGATTGATTATCTGCACGGTCATTCTTCCGTTATTAAATTACAAACTTTATTAGAAGATAATTTGGCTTGTACCCATACATGGATTGAAGGAGAACTTCGGGCTGGCTTTATAAAAAATAGAGAATCGTTTTTTAATGCTTTAGTTAAACTTCCTTATATCCCTACCATTTCTGAATCAATCGTCTTCAAATTTATCGAAACTCAAAAATTATTTGGACAGGGTTTGTCGATAGTTGACATTAACCTCTATGCCTCCGCAAAAGCCGAAAAAGTAAAAATCTGGACAAAAGATAAAAATTTAATTGAGATTTGCAAAAAAAGCAATCTATACTTTGTTCCTTGAGTTATTTACAAAATCTTTAGCGCAATTACTGTCCTATCGTCTTCTTGGTTGACGTTAGTCGAAAACTGATCTAGGTCTTCTAGAAGTTTATGGCAGATGATTTCCATGGATTCGGATTTGTATCTTTGAATGGATTTTTGAACATTTGCAAATTCAAAGAACTCACCTGCTTCATTGCGCTGTTCAAAAATTCCGTCTGTCAAGTAGAGGATAATATCGCCTTGCCTTAGTTCTGTTTTGAAAAGCTTATACTGAGTATCCGCCCAGATTCCAAATGCTTTTCCACCTGATGGCAGAAAGCTAAATTCTTTGTTTCGTAAAAGCATCGGTGGTTCATGACCTGCATTGACTGTGTAGAGAAAAAATTGGGAACCTTCTTTTTTAAGCAGTCCACATCCTGCCGTAATAAAAAATCCTGCACTGGAACCTTTACTCATGCCGACTAAATGGAAAAATTGGGAGTTAAAATCCATTGCTAAATTTTCAAGCGAACTTGTGATGCCTTGCATTTGATCTAAAAGAGAAACTGCTGCTGTCATGATGAGAGAGCTTCCAACTCCTTTGCCAGACACGTCGCCAATGAAGAGCCAGAGTTCATCTTGTTTTGTTTCGTAGACTCTGAAAAAATCTCCGCCTAATTCTTTAGATGGAAAGCTAGTTGCATAAACTTCATACCAGTTAGATTTGTTATTGAAGGGCAATAGAAAAATGCCTTGCACTTTTTGTCCCATCTCTAGTTCTTTTTGCATACTTTTATTTCTAATTTCTAACTCTCGTTTTTGGCGCGCCAACTCATAAGTTTGCTCATAGACTTTTTCTTGTAGGTTTTGGCTGTATTCCAAAAGGATACGATTTTTTTCTGCAAGATTTTCTGTCATGCTGTTGAAGGATGCGGTTAATCGTCCTATTTCGTTCTTCGTCTTTGTGGTGTAACGAAGATTTAACTCTCCGTTGCTAATTCTTTCTGCGATATTTGTCAGACCAATGATAGGTCGAGTGATTTTTTTGGAATAAAATAAGAATATAAAAAATGCAATGAGTATAGTGAAAACTGTTGAGATAAAAGTAACTGTTCGCATAATAGAAAGTGCCCTCATTATATTTTCATATGGCACTGCGTAAACAATTACTGTATTGTTTAGAGAAAGAGATTGAAACGCAAAGAACGTTAGTTTCCCTACTGTATTTTGCGAAATAAAAATTTGCGGTTCGTGGTTTAATTCACTCATTTGTAGAGAAATCCCTTCTCCAATCACCGAGCTTGCAGGATTTCCGATCTCAGAAAAATCATTACTGATTTGTATTTTCATAGATTCTTTTTCGACTAACCACGTTTTGCCTTCATACTGGTCTATTGCAAAAAATTCATCTACAAAATCTGTAAGTTTTACACCGACTCCTGCTACACCTATTTTCTTTTTATCTTTTTTGATTAGTGTGTTGATATAGGCATATGTATTTTCATTTGCTTTATTGATATTAATTTCATAATCTTTTTTTGAATTCCAAAATCGAAAAAACCATTTGTCTTCTTCGGATGACTCTTCTATTTTCTTTTTATCAATTTGGATTTCTTTTTCATGCGAGTTATTTTTTTCAAAGTAGTAATAACTTTTTGTGGAAAGATTGGATGCGAATATTCGAGTGTAACCCATTAGGTTTACAATCTGAGTCATCTTTTGTTTGGTTGATTTTTCTAATTCAGGTTTGATTTCATTTGTCTGAAACCATTCCATTAATTCTGGATCGTTTGAAAAGATTTTTGAGATTTGGAGAGCTTTTTCTAATTCATTTTCAATTTTTACTGCTTTGAGTTTCACTAACACAGGTAAATCTTTTTTAATCAATCTTTCTTCGATTACATTTTTCGCTAATCTAAAACTCAAAAGACCAATCAGCCCACCCGTAAAGGCGATTGACAATGCGGATAAAGTCAAAAGTTGAACGTTGATAGATTTACGAAATAGAGAAATCGGATTCATGTGATGAGGCATTTTGCTTTAAGTTCAAAATAATTGCAAGTAATCTATTTTTAAGAAGGACAGTTAAAGATTACCACCGATGCACACCGAGAGCACCGATGAAGATACGATAATTCTTGAATATTCGTGGTCTAGTTTGAATTCTGTTATTTTTCAACGTTCTTTTATCGGTGTCCATCGTTTACTAAATAGATTTCTAACACTTTGCACAAACTGATGGGCTCGATTCGAAATGACGCTAAAAATACCTTACCTTGACAGCATTGTCTCTCTTCCCCTCTCTTACTTTACTCTTGACTTTTAAATAATGAGTTCTATTTCTGGTAATATTAGAAAAAACTAGAGGCTAAATCATGAAACCTTTTCTCGTAAAATTCCAATTCTTTGCTGTATTCTTAATCGTTTCCTTGCAATATAGTTGTGTTCCACTTGCTCTAACTGGATCGAACAACAACTCAACCCTGCTCGGTGCTCTTGTAGCCGCAAGTTCCATTTCCCCCGGACTTAATGATGTACCTAGAGATGAAAGTGGTCAGCCAATCATCCCTGATAATAAATCCTATATCCGCATTAAATTACAAGATGATCCTTTACCCCCCCCCTCGATGAAGGCTTAGTTCATTTTGTAATTGATTACCAAGACATATCGCATGACGTTTATGTCTCAGGTGATGGGAACAAAGAAGAGCGAAAGAAGTTCGACTACTTCACATTAACCGTTGACTGGAACAGCAGTCCTACTTGTGGGTAACGACATGGTACCCGCTGGAACTTATTCGCATTTTACGATTTCGTTAAAAGATGGAAGCTCAGTTGAGTTAGAAAACGAAGGTCAACCTCTACAAATCGTAAATGACTACAACCGAAGTTTTCGAATAGCCGGCCCCTTTGAACTCAGAGGTGGTAGGATGACCGAAATACTTTTAGACTTCGACCCAAACCTTTCGGTATTCAAATCTCTCGACAGCGGCTACGTGCTAGAACCCACCATTCGTGTTGTGTCCATCATGAGCATGACTCCCGAACAAGACCTTCGTGTGCAAACTGCTTTAAAAGACTATGCCAATATCGTCGTCAAGGAAGCAGACCTGATATTCCAAGGAAAAGTGAATACTCTTACTTATGCGCTCGGAAATAATACTCAAGGCAAACCAATGATTTACACCGATTTGTCGCTACAAGTGGACGATCTACTTCGTGGGCAGGTTGATAAAACTCTGCCGTTTGAGTTTCGGACGATAGGAGGGGTTTATCAGGATAAGACGCTAGAAGTAAAAGGAATGCCTGACTTTTCTTCGGACGAAACCTTTATCGTATTTTTAAAGAAGCAGGGAGAGAGTTATTCTTTGGTTCGGGGAGAGATGGGAAAAATCAGCATAAGCGGAACTCGTCCTACGGTAACGGAAAAATCTAAATGGAATGGACTAAACCCTGTAGTAAAATATTCGATAAATCCAAATATTAGTTATCTGAGTGCAAGCAATGTAGAACAAAGCGCGAAGTCGTCTAGCTTACAATGGTTCTCTTTCGGAAAGGCTAATTTTGCTTATTCGCAGAGTGGAACAGGAGACGAGACAAGCCCACGTGATGTGAATACGGTCAATTGCTCAAATGTAGCTTTATCTAGTGGAAATGCGGAAATATTTTTTTCGGAGAATTTCGATTCAGACTGCACGGGCAACTCCTGTGTATTCTTATGGAAATGTGGAAATACTATCGTGCAAAGCGATATGCAGCTAAACTCGGTAGCCACTCGCTGGACTTTACTAGCTCCTACTGATTCGTCAGAAACAAATTTACAAAGTGAATTACTACACGACTTCGGACATATCGCAGGAATAGAGCACTGTAAAATCGGGGATACTACAAGTATATGCAGTGCAAGGCTTGGAGGCTTTTGGGAAGATTTCAAACAAACAGATGCAATGTATCGTTTTCCATCTTTCAAGGAGAAGATTGCGGCTAACGACATACAGGCTATACAAATACTCTATGGAACTCTAAACCTGCCTTTTCCCTCTGAAGGAAAGTATGCGTTAAATGAAGAAGATATTGGAGATGTGATTGGGCAGATAGAGATGGAAGCAACTGTAGGGGCAAACAGCGTAGAAAATAGAAAGCAATATGGAAGCTATGTAGCAAACCTAGTTCAGTATTCACAGCGAAGAACCGGTCAAAATCTGAGACAACAGTACGATGATTTTTTTGATTTAGCAAAAAGGCAGACTGCGGGGTTTAGTCAGGAACAATTACGCTTTCAATTACAATACCTGAATATGGGAATCTACAACGGTCTCAAGTTGAAAGAGGATGCAACGAAAGGATACAATACTCTTGATCCCACTCTTTTAGATTACATGCTCCAGAAACACTTAGAATTAAG
>DDBL01000116.1 GCA_002333425.1 Leptospiraceae bacterium UBA2033 | reverse complement strand
TAGAAGAAGATTTTCCTTTTGTGTTGTGGCTTGTGCCAACTACTACGATAGCGGAGCAAACTCTGAATTGCTGTTGAATCCAGATCATCCTTACCGAGATGCAATTAATCAAAAGTATGGAAGTAATGTAAGGATTTTGTCGGTTTCTGATTTTGATTTAGTAAGACCAGATGATTTAGAAAATCGGCTTTGTATTTTAGTGGGAACATTTGCGGCATTACGTGTAAAAGAAACAGACGATAGAAATATCTACAAAGAAAACGAAGCCTTTGAAACTCATTTTAGTGGTTTAGACATTGAACATCTAGGTTTAGAAAGAAATGAATCCGGCGAAAGAAAAGGCAAAGTGAAATTATCCTTTGCAAACTTAGTAAAAATCCATCGACCTCTTCTGATACTCGATGAAGCACATAACGCCAAAACAAAATTAACTTCCGATGTAACAAAACGAATCAACCCAAAATGTATTTTAGAATTTACGGCTACTCCCCATTTGACCGGCGAACTTAGAACGAATATCTTATACAGTGTATCCGCCCAAGAACTAAAAGCAGAGTATATGATAAAACTCCCTATCATGCTCACAGAACACGCCAACTGGCAGGAAGCAATTGCGGATACGATTCGAAATGTAAATAAGTTAAATGAGATTGCTAAAACGGATTCTTCTTATATTAGACCGATTGCTCTCATTCAAGCAGAAGACAAGAATAGAGAAGTAAATGTTGAATTTCTAAAAAATCATTTAGTGAATGTAGAGAAAATTTCATCTGAGACCATTGCAATTGCAACCGGTAGTCAAAGGGAATTAGACGGCATCAATCTATTTGATCCAAATTGTAAAATTCTTTACATCATTACGGTCGAGGCATTGAAAGAAGGTTGGGATTGTTCTTTTGCTTATGTTTTTTGTTCTGTGGCTAATATTCATTCGGCGAAAGATGTAGAACAGCTTTTAGGTCGCGTTTTACGAATGCCTTATGTAACCAAGCGAAATGCGAATGAGTTAAATATTGCTTATGCGCATATTGTGTCGAGGAATTTTTCGGAAGCGGCGATTGGACTTCATGATAAGCTAGTGGAGAATATGGGCTTTAATAAAATGGAAGCTTTGAATAGCATTCAGTCCTTTACACCTGACCTATTTGGAAAATCACAGCAAGAGATAATCGCTATTTCAGCAAGTAAACCACTTGTCTTAGAGGTAACTACTAAACCAAATTTTGAAAGTATTTCCGAAAGCGAACAGAAGAATATCACTGTTGAAAAAGTAAACGAAGTTTTTCAAGTCACGATTCGAAATACAGTTTCCGAGGAAGTCAAAAAAACTCTTTTAGAATCTGTTAGCACAAAAGAAAGAGTAACCACTGAAAAGAAGATTGAACTATACAACTTACAAAAAGAAAAATACCAATCTCCATTCGATCGCGGGATACAGTTTGTTATCCCCGGACTTTGTGTTGAAATAGACGGACAGATTGTTTTAATTGATAAAGATACCATCTTAGAGCATTTTTATTGGGAAATATTGGACTATAAGCCAGAGTTGACGGAAGCTGAGTTTGTATTAAATGAAACCAACCAAGTTTTTAAAATGGATATGGAGAATGAAAAACTTCGTTACGAAAAAGTAGAGGACGTCGCACAGCAAGACTTAGCTTTTACGGGCGAAGACTTAGACATATACCGTTTGTGTAGATGGATTGACGAACAAGTGGATGCTATTGATTTGCCGCAAGTCCAAAGAATGGAATTCATTCGAAGGCTTCTCGATAATTTGTTAAAGGTAAGAAAATTTGAACTAGACAAACTGATTAGAAATAAATTCAGACTTTACAAAGCAATCCAAGAAAAGATAAAATTCTATAGCAAAGAAGCCTATCAAAAAAGATTCCAACAATTCTTCTTCGATAGAGATTCTAAAATTTTCACAAACTTGGAAAATGGATTTAAGATAGAACCTAATTTTTATACTCCAAAATTTTACTATGAAGGAGCATACAAATTTTCCAAACACTACCTTGCTCAAATTGGCGAGTTAAAAAGTTCTGGTGAAGAGTTTGATTGCGCAAAAGAAATTGATCGCTTAGAAGAAATCGAATTCTGGATTAGAAACATCCCACAAACAAAATCTTCTTTCTTTATCCAAACATCATCCGACAAATTCTATCCTGACTTTGTAGCCAAATTAAAAAATGGTAAAACACTTATCATAGAATACAAAGGCGATCATATCAGCGATACAAAGGACACGGAAGAAAAAATCAATCTNNAGATTGAATAAAATTTTCCAAAGGACATCTCCCTAAAAACATTGAAGTTGTAAAAAATCCCTTTTTCCCCTTGACAAATAATCCAATTTCTTTTATTTTACCAAAAGGTTAATTAACTAAATGGTAAAATATAGCGAAGAAACCGACCAACTCAGTCTGACCTTTGGGGCACTTGCCGACCCCACCCGAAGGGCGATTCTGGCAAGGCTCTCTAAGGGAGAGGCTTCCGTGACTGAATTGGCAGAGCCATTTGCTATGAGTATGCCTGCTATCACCAAACATTTGAAGGTCTTGGAGAAAGCTGGGCTCATTACTCGCGGTAAGGAAGCCCAGTGGAGACCTTGCCAGTTGAAAGCTGCCCCCCTGCAAGAAGCGAACAACTGGATCGACCAGTATCGTAAATTTTGGGAAGAGCGATTTGATCGTTTGGATGAATACCTAAAGCAATTGCAAGCAAATGATAAAAAGGAAACAGGAGAATAAAAATGGCTACACTCACAAATACAAATATTTCTGAGCGGGAAATAGTAACTAGCCGCATAATTGATAAACCACGCGAATTAGTTTTCCAAGCTTGGACTGATCCAAAGCATCTCGCTAACTGGTGGGGACCAAAAGGATTTACAAATACCTTTCATACGTTCGACTTAAAACCAGAAGGTAATTGGAAGTTTACAATGCGTAGCCCCGACGGCTCTGAATTTTTCAATCACAGTATCTTTGAAGAAATTGTAAAACCAGAAAGACTTGTGTTTAGGCATGTATCAACGCACCCTTTTAAAGTAATTACGACTTTTGAGGATAACAACGGTAAAACGAAACTTACTTTCAAAATGGTTTTTGATTCAAAAGAAGAATGTGATGCGACGAAAGTATATGCAATCGAAGCAAACGAACAAAACTTCGATCGACTTGAAGTAGAACTAAATAAGATGAAGTAAATGCGAATTAAATGATTACAACGAGAAAATAATGGGCGTTACCTGCAAACTTTTTCGGAATTTAGGGCAGGTCGGGCTTTACGCTCCAATCATTTTGAAAAGAAAAAATGATTTCCGCATTTCCGCCCTTTCGCTTGATGCTCACCAGAGCCTTCGCATCCCTAACGCTAGAAAAAGCAGGACAATTAGAATAAAATGGAGAAATAACAATGACAACTATACAGGAAAAAAAAGATTTCGTAATCACAAGAGAATTTAACGCACCACGCGATTTAGTATGGAAATGTTGGACACAAAGAGAACACATAGAGAAATGGGGTGCTCCTCAAGGCTTTTCTCTAATTAGTAAAGTCTTTGATTTCAAAGCAGGTGGAGAAAATTTTTACTGCCAGAAATCAGCTGATGGACATGAAATGTGGGGAAAACAAACCTATATAGAAATTAATCCTCCTGTAAAATTAGTCTACACCCAATCTTTTGCAGATGAAAATGGAAATCTAATTTCTCATCCAATGAGTCCGACTTGGCCTTTGCAGATGCTAACAACGATTACCCTCGAAGAAAAAGAAAATAAAACAGTATTAACACTCATCTGGACTCCTTATGAGGCAAGTGACGAAAATATCGCAACCTTCAACGGGGCAATGGATGGAATGAGTAAGGGTTGGGCAGGATCATTTGAAAAATTCGAAGAGTATTTAATGGAGATACAAAAATAACATGAAAGATAGAGAATTAAAAATAGAAAGAGTCGTAGAAGCAAAAGCAGAGCTTCTCTGGAAGTGTTGGACAGAACCAAAGCATCTACTTCCCTGGTTTACACCTGAGCCATGGAAAACGATAGACGCTAGATGTGATTTAAAAGTTGGAGGGGAATTCTTTACAATGATGAAATCACCCGAAGGACAAGAGTATCCTAACTCCGGTGTTTATTTGGAGCTAATCAAAAATAAACGCATCGTATGGACGGATGCGTTTCTGCCCGGATGGCTTCCCACAGAAAATACATCCGATAGACCTTTCTTACTTGTCGCTAGTTTAGACTTTGAAGACCTAGGTAACGGTAAATCTAGATATACCGCTATCGCCAGGCATTGGACAGTAGAACAGTGCAAGAAACATGAAGAGATGGGCTTCTATGAAGGTTGGGGAACTTGTATTGATCAGTTAGTTAAATATACAAAAACAATGAACTAAGTATATTAGAAAAAGATAATTTAGGTAAACTTAATATTCTATGAGTAAAAAACTTAAAGTTTGTAAAAACGGTCATGAGTTTTACAAAAGCTCTGATTGTCCGACTTGTCCTAAATGTGAAGAACTAAAAAAACCGAAGGATGGATTTTTAGCTTCGTTAGTTGCACCAGCTAGACGGGCATTGGAAAACGAAGGAGTAATTACTTTAGAAAAATTAGCAAATTTTTCCGAAAAAGAAATTTTGAAACTTCATGGAATGGGAAAATCATCTATTCCAAAGTTAAAGGATGCTTTAAAAGAAAAAGGATTAATGTTTAAAAATAAGTAAATATAACAAAAAAGGAAAAACTATGGCAACCCAAATTTTTTTAAACTTACCCGTAAAGGATTTGAACAAATCAATAGAATTCTTTACCAAACTTGGTTATACATTTAACCAACAATTCACAGACGAAAATGCAACCTGTATGATTATCAGTGATACGATTTATGTAATGTTACTTGTTGAAAGTTATTTCAAAACATTTAACACTAAAGAAATTGCAAATACGAAAACAACAGTTGAAGCATTACTCGGATTATCCGCTGATAGTAAAGAAGCGGTAGATAAATTAGTCGATGCTGCAGTTTCCGCAGGCGGAACACAAACAAAAGACCCGCAGGATTTAGGATTTATGTATAGTAGAACATTTGAAGATTTGGATGGACATGTCTGGGAAATTTTTTGGATGAACCCTAATCATGTGCAAGGATAATGCAGGAGAGTAATAATGAATAGCCACTTAGCATTAGAGTTTTCTGTTGATATGGAAAACAAAACAGTTATAATCAAACGAAAGTTTGAAGCGGGGCTCCCTTTAGTTTGGGATGCATTTACAAAAGGTGAAATTTTGGACCAGTGGTGGGCACCAAAGCCCTTCCTATCCAGAACAAAAATTATGAATTTTGAAGTTGGTGGTAGAAGATTTTATGCAATGGTAAGTCCTGAAGGTCAAGAGCGATGGTCGATTCAGCGGTATACTTCCATTAGCCCTAAAACCAATTTCAAAATGACGAGTAATTTTTCGGATAAGGATGAAAATCCCGAAATGCCAGGCTCTGATTGGGATTTCAATTTTGGTGAACAAAATGGAACTACTACTGTAAACATTTCAATTTATAATGAATCACGTGAACGAATGGAAAGAATGATAGAAATGGGATTTAAGGAAGGAATGACAGCGACATTGGATAGTCTGGAAAAATTAATTATTTCTTTAACTAGGAAATGAGATATTTAGGAGTTTAAATGAAAACAACATTTTCAACAATAGATGAATACATTGCAAGCTTTCCGAAGGAAACTCAAATACTCCTCAAAAAAGTAAGAGCCACAATCAAAAAAGTAGCTCCTAATCTTGCGGAAACTATTAGTTATGCGATACCTACTTTTCAGTTGAACGGAAAGTCATTGGTTCATTTTGCAGGATTTAAAAATCATATTGGATTCTATGCAACGCCTACCGGACATAAAGAATTTAAAGAAGAACTAGCAAATTATAAGCAAGGAAAAGGCTCCGTGCAATTTCCATTGGATCAACCAATCCCTTATGATTTGATTAAACGAATTGTACAGTTTAGAGTAGAGGAGTTAAAAAATAAAACAAAAGTCACTTCCAAATCAACAAAACAGGAAGGCGGTCTTGATCAGTATTTACTTAACCTCAAACATCCTTTAAAAAAAGAAATAGAATACTTACGCAAAGTTATTTTGGAAGCAAACAAGGGGCTAACGGAAAATATAAAATGGAATGCTCCTAATTTTTGTTATGAAGGACAAGATAGAATAACGATGCGAATTTATCCACCAACTCAAATTCAACTTATTTTTCATCGAGGAGCAAAAACGCAAAAGCAACCAAGTGAAAATTTGATTGTGGATGATAAAGGATTATTGGTTTGGAAAACTACTGATAGAGCTGTCGCATCATTTAAAGATCAGAATGATATAAAAACAAAATCGAAAAATCTCAAGATAATAATTAACAATTGGATCAAAGCAGGAGAATAACATGAAAGATAGAGAATTAAAAAT
>DDBL01000208.1 GCA_002333425.1 Leptospiraceae bacterium UBA2033 | reverse complement strand
TGTGCTTTTCGTTTCATTGTGATTGTATCAAAATTTTTAGTTTTCATATATTTTGATTCCATCTATTCTTTCGAAATGTTTACGATTTAGAGTTAAAACTGGTAAATGATTTAAAATTGCAGTTGCTCCAATAAAAATGTCTCTAAACTCAATAACCTGATTTCTTGACTTTAAATCATTATAAATTTCTGCGGACTTCATTGCTGTGTCATAATTGAAAGGAAGCAAAATCAAATCACTGGTTAAAACTTTAATTTCTTCTTTTTTCTTTACTGTATTAGCGCCCATGAATAGTTCATAAATTGTTATACTTGATACATACCAATCGTATTGATCGGATAACCGTTGTAATGTGGTGTCATTTTTTTTCGTAGCACGAAGATATTCAATGAAAATATTAGTATCAATTACCATGAAGGCACATTCCAATTAACAATTTTATTTTCTTCAAATACTTTTAGGTCATCCTCAGACCAAATAGAAATTGTAAGTATTTTTTTCTTATATTCCGAGAGCTTGCTAGGATTTTTTCTAAGAATTAAAAGATTCACCATATCTAAAATTATCCTTTGCTCATTGAAATTTAAACTATTAAATTTTAATTCTAGTTCACTCATTTCTATTTCCTCGCTTACAAACTATTCTATCAATCCCTATAATTAAATTCAATCTCTTTTTGACCACTGATTGTATGGATTTCACTGATTGCACAGATTTTTCCTTTTTAGTACTAAGCATAATCCGTGTCATCCCTTAATCNNCATCCCTTAATCCGTGTCATCCGCGATACTGAATACTTCCCTCAAAAACGCCTGCGGCAAATCATCAATTGCCTTCTTCTTCTCCGTGAGCGCCAACACAAGTGTATCCACAGTTGTAAACTTTGCTTGTAAATAGTCGGCGATTTCTTTTTGGACGGCTAGTGGTGGGAGAGGGATTTTTGAATTACTTATTTTGGTTAAGGTTAATCTAGTAATAGCCCCTCCATCAACTTGATCTAGCATAAGCTTTCGACCAATACCTGAGTTTAAGAAATATACTATGTAAGTACTAGTTACAATTTTTTTGTTTGGTTTCAACAATGCGACACTTGATAGTAATGAAAACTCTTCATCTAAAGTGTTTTCGCACGCAATTCCAGCAGTTGCCCCATCTTTTATATAAAGCACATCTCCAAGACTTACCGGACAACGAGAAAATATTTCTTTATGATCTTTAGCTGAAACGTAAGTTAATTTTGAAAAATCTAATCTATATTCTTTTATGTTTTTAGCTGTTATATATTTATAATCACCCTCTGATAAATTTTTGGGAGAAAAGTGAGTTCCATCTTTTATTTCACACATATCGCCCAGCTTCACTGTATCACTTGTCAGAATCGCGGATTTAAAGGATGACGCAGATTGCTCGGATTTACCTTTTTTCGGATTAGGCATAATCGGCGTAATCCCTGAATCCGTGTCATCCGCGGTACCAAACACTTCTCTCAAATACGCTTGCTTCAATGATTTAGCGGCTTCGAGTTCTGCTTTCACTGCTTGTTTTGCTTCTTCCACCCGCGTTAGGCGATATTGTAGGTAATCCGCGATTTCTTTTTGGATGGTGATTGGCGGGAGAGGGATTTTGATATTTGCTAAAAAATCTTGTGGCACTCTCTGCTGACCGACAGCACCAGTAAAATGTCTAGCGGCTTCATCCAATACAGTCTGTTGTCTTACATATAAATGAATCCATTCGGGCAAAATGACATTAGACGCTCTTAATACATGAAATTCAGTTGAACCAAAACCGAAGCCTTCAATTAAGTTTCTAACTATAGCTTGTTTCCCATTCATAAGTTTCACTTTATTCATTGGTATTTCCATTTCAATCTCTTTTTCTTTAAGCCACACCATGACATTTCCTTCTTTTCAATTGCAAAATTTTCGTTGAGTCAAAATATTAGAACAATGAAAATCCTTTTGTTTCTAATCTTACTTGCACTGAGTTGCAAATCAGTAGAAGACAAATCTAATTTAATTGAAAATTTGCAGAAAGAATATTTTGTATCTACATATCGATTTAATCATACAAAGATTCATAAAAGTGAAACAATTAAAATTAGAGGTGAATATGTAATACCTGTTCATATAGTAAACTCCGAGAAAGGATTGTTTTTGCGAAGAGAGGCTAATACAAAAAAACCACCGATTATTTTAATTCCAGACAATTCGATTGGTCAAGTTATCTCTGAAGAGAAAGAAGAAGTTATTTCTGATAGAATTGGAAAATGGTTATTGGTAATTTGGGAGAATCCAAATAATTATAAAACATACAAGGGATATGTATTCAGTGGTTATATTGTGGATAGATGTGAAAAAGAAAATATTCCTTCTAAGAATGATAATTTAAAAACGCTCCATTAGTCCAAGTCAAAATTAATTAAAATCTTCCCAAAGAAGAATATACATTAAACAAAAGTAACAATCTTATGATAAAAGATTTTTCAAAGGGAAGCATAAAAACAAGGCATGCTAAAAATGGACTGACTGTTTTAGTGTATGCGCCGAAGTCACTCCAAACCATATCTCCGAGCAATGAAACAATAATCCCATAACCTAAAACTACCCACATAACTGGATGACGAAAAATATTTTTGAATGAAATTAGTAGAATTGAAAGCAAAATTAGAAATGAACTTACGACTAACATTGTATCCTTACTTCGATCGTTGATGCTTTTCTGTATTGCTTTAATTGCTGCCTCAAATGGTTTCAATATTGTAATATCTGCCGCACCAGCCTTAGGTATGTAAAAATAAATATATAAATGCCATGCAATAAAAAACAGAATAGGAATGAACATTAAGAATATTACTCTAAAATCCCGAACCCTTTTAAATATTAGGTAAATACTAAAACGTAATTTTCTAAAAAAACTTTTTATTAAATAAAAAGAGGAAAAGTATTTTTCGAATAGCAAAATCCAAGCTTTGCTTAAATTGTTATTCATTGGCTCGGGGGAAATGTCATGCTTCCAATCAATTACTCTTAGTAATGTGAATATAAATACACCTACCGGTAAAACGATATATACCTCACGTATTATTGATAGAAATAAAGATGTAATAAGATAAAAAAATAATTTCTTTCTAATAATACAAAATAATGAAATAATTAAGAACGAGTCAGATACTGGGTCTGGCAATCCATGCCTCAGGCAGGTTATAACCCCAGAACTTATTACCCAAGTATACGCCCAGAAACCAGATATATGATAATCCTTAAGCCAAATGAGTAGAATAAAGAAACCTAAGCAGGTAAGAAAAATTTGCGTTTTAAAAAAAGTAATCGGAGAAACGATCAATTTACCCTGTAATAAAGATATGATTTTAGCAGCAACTGGTACCCCAATTCTTCGATACCTGTATTGAGGAACATCCATTTTTGATGGTGCATCCGTTCTTCCCAATAAATCATTTGATTCATAATAATAAAATTGTCCATCCCATCCACTTTCTGTTGTAGGGTACATTCCAAATACTTTTCTTTCGAGTTCTGGTATTCCAAATTTTTCACCTGGCATAAGTGCTTTCCAAGCTTGACCATCATATAAATGGCCAACCGAAAAAATAAAAAGCTTTAACAATAAAACATAAAGAACGATAGATTGTAGGATTTGCAATTTATATAGAGCAATAAATTGCAGTTTATCATTAAGAAAACTTCTAATTCTTCTATTCACTTTTTTTCCTTACCTTAAAAAGCCATTCTCAAAATTTTACTTTCAGTAATCCATTAATTATTATGCTTTAACGTCAAATAAAATATATCGCCGCAAAAGGATTATTTGCCGGAGGTGTTTTCAAGTTGTCCCAAGAATTTTCTTTATAAATAGTTTCCCCACCTTTATTCACTTGAACTTTGTTCAATGTTCTTCTTGACATAAAAAATTAAATCCGCTAAATTGAAACTCGAGGTAGTCACATGGATCTTTTTGATAAGGACAAATTCGTAAAGAAAGAGCATAAAGCAGATTATCAATTTACTGAATCCTACAATGGAATGACTGATCAAATAAACCGCGTTGCAAATGAGCCCGTTACAATTTGGGGAAAAATTACCTCTTGGATTTATTTTAAAATCTTTGGGACAGTCGATATTTCAAAAGATGGAGAAAACGGAAAAGCAATGAATGACTTCCAAAAATACCAGTCGTCGGATGCATTCGATAAAGTTGGAAATCATTTCAAAAAGTTCTCTGATGATAGTCTCACACAAGATGAGATTGAAGAAGAAGTAAAACGGAAAAAACTATGAGTCATTTAGCTGATTTAATCGGTGAGAAGAAAAAGGGAACTATCGTAATTGGTTTCAAACGTCTTCGTGATGTTAATATCATCGAAATTAGAAATTCCATTAATTCCAATAGCAAATCCTTTCAAATTGATTCCAGTTTATTTTTTTATATAGAAAAACTAGGAAAGACAATTCAAAAAAATAACTTTGTCATTAAGCGCTATGAACGGATAAAGTCTATTACCCAAAAGTATAGGACTTATGAAATAGCGTATTCCTTTGAACCAATTCATTTACTGAAAGATCGAATTAAAAATTATGACTATATTGTTTTTTATGAAAGTGAAGATTTAGTTAGCGAATACGAAAGTATCAACTATGCATTCAAAAGAAAAAAAGGAAATTGTTTAAAGATAAAAGATATTTCTGAACTAATTAAATTTATCAAAGACTATGAAATTGGTCGACTTGCATAATTACCCTCTCCGACTCTTCCCAAACCTAGGCTCAATATAAGAAATAAGCGACTTACTNNAGTTTTTTGGTGAAGCCAAATTTCTTTTGATTCAAACTGAGTTTAACTCCAAATAAATGTCCGTATTTTATAAAGTCGGATTGTAGTTTTGGATCTATATGAATTGAGAATATATGAGCGGATTTTGCTTTTTTTTCTTTGATTTCTGCTAGTTCAAAATACATTCGGAGAGTTTGCGAGTTACTCAGTTCTAGAAAGTTAATTTTCTCAGGGAGTAATGTTGTTTTGCCGTAACGTTTTTGTTTGGCGAGTGTGGAATAGTGAGTCATTGTTGTGAATTTTTCTAACTCATAACGATAGTAGTCTTCCGTATAACGCATTCTTGAACGTTTGGAAATATTGATAAAAAATCTTTCTATATCCGACCACATTTCCTTTCCAATAGAATATGCTGCAAACACAGCAACAATAGATTCTACAGAAAATAAATCATCTGGTTTGTATTTATAAAATATTCCTGCAATGAGAGAACCAAGTGCTAGACCAAAAAACTTTTGAAACTTTGGAAGCATCTTGGAATACGCAGAAAGATGATTTGACTCTACGTCTTTTACATATTCTTCAAACGGATAAAAGCTAACATGCTCGGAGCTGATTCGTCTGCTGTACGGATAAAGTACGATATGAATTTCTATCGAATCGTATTCTTCTAATTTGTCAATTCCATAGAGGCTAACGTCATACAAGTTCGGATGACGTTCGCTTTTTTCTAGATGAATTAGATTTTCTGGAAACTCGGGACTCATTGGACTATAGACTTTAGCATTTGCATAAGTCGTTTTCCGCCCGTATTATCAGGCTCAAGCTCAAGTGCCAATTTAGTCAGCTCAATAGCAGTTGGAATTTTGCCAATCAAACGATTCACATCTGCTAGGTTAAGTAAATTTAGAACATGATTTGGATCTGTTTGTCTTAGCCGCTCCCCTGCTTCGAGTGCCATATTCAAGTGACCTAATTTTTTTTCTGCCATTGATAGATAATACCAGAACTCATCGTAACTTGGATCAACTTGGAGATACTTACGAATTACCTCACTTGCTGCCATATAATCTCTTGCTTTAAAAGAAAGAAGTCCGTAAAGTTTATTAACCTTTTGATCTTTTTGATTAAATTCTGATTTGTTGTAGGTAATTTGGAGTAACTGCCTAGCAGCCTCATCTTTATTATCTCGAAGAAGTCTCTTACTTTCACTATAAACATTTTCTAAATCATCATGATCAATGTCTCTAGGTAGTAAATTTCCTGGCTCATCTTCTGGTCTTTCATAATAAACGGGAGATTCTTTAAATCCAATTCGTAAAATCGAAAAGTCATCTATAAACTCACCCGATCTTTTTAGAGATTGAAAAATTTCCTGGATGTTTCCTCTTCCTGCAATTACATGTTTTAAAAATAAAGTCTCATCTTCATTGATTGTGCGAACTGGCTCTTCTGGTGTTAAATCAATATCATCTCTACCGTCTGACGCAAGTAAAATGATGTCACCTGGCTCTAATTCAAACTTAAAAACTTGGAATGGAATTTCTGAATCAAGTCCTAGTTTACGCAAATTTAGATTACTCTCAATAAATTCAGCTCTTCCATTTCGATATAAAACTGCATATGGATGCTCTGCATTAAAATAGTAAACGTCGCCAGTTTCGTCATTGATTAACATTACAGTACAAGAAATAACCATAGAACCGTTAAATGTTTTGAATACACGATGTATCTCGTAGTAAACGTCCGTTAGCCACATCTCAGGTGGTTTGTCTACGACCCAATCCTTTGCGGCAGATCTAGACATGATTGAGTTCATCACAACTCCCATCACAATAGATCCACCCGCACCCTGCATCGACTTACCCATTGCATCTGCATTCATCGCCATGGTGTAACGAGTAAACTTATTTTTTGAGCCAAATCGTAAGTTACCCGTAACACAAATATCTCCACCAATTTCTACTTCTTTGCCTTTGAATTCAAAATGTTTTTTTTGTTTAATCATAAATTCGGTTTTAGTGAATTCAGATTTGTTTGCATTCATGAAAAGAGGTTTGGTAAGAAGAGAGGTTAAGAAATAATCTCCGTCTTGTTGCACTTTTAATTTTTGAACCTCATCCATTTTTTCTTGGACTTCTTTGGTTCTTTCACTTACTTTGCTTTCCAAGTTGTCGGCATAATGTTGTAATTCGGAGCGCGCATACTTAATAGAAATCACCATGTTGTTAAACGAGTCAGATAAAAATCCAATCTCATCGTTTACTTTAATAGGAACTTCTACTTCTAAATCTCCATGATTGACTTTTTCCAACGCATGAACTAAATCCCAAAGAGGTGTAATCAAACTTCCTTTAAAGAATAACGGATATATACCAATGATGACACTGACCACAAGTATCAAAATCAGCTGCTGGTTAAATGCGGTAGTGTGCATATACTGCCTGTAACCGTGATAGGAATATCCAACCTCACTTACGGTCTGAGTATACACTTCGTAATATGTGTAGGCAACATAGTGTTTTTGATTGCCATATTCATCTAAACTTCTTCTAAAATGCCTTGTAAGTGCAGGTTGAAAAAACCGAAAGTATTTATTAATCTCTCTGCGTAAACTAGCTGAATCTAGGTCTCTTCCATTCCATTTGCAATTTGAAAAATTCTTATCAATGGCAATCTTAAAATTTTTGAGGTTACTTGCGGTTAAATGCTTAGTGATTGCTAGACAAAAATTGTTTCTGTCTAACTGACCAATTTTATTTGCCTGAATGAAACTTAATTTGTTTAGGCTATCTAAAAATGGAAAAATTTTTTCTTTTAATTCGCTGTCTCCCATGTCTTTATTGGTTACTAGGTATTCACCTATACTATTTTTGAATCCTTCAAAATAAGGATGAGTATTAAACAAGTATTCATTTAGCGCAGAACGGAAATTAGACTCTGGGAGATTCTTAATGTCTTCGTAAATAACTGTATTTCTAAAATCTACTTCTGCAAGCGGCAAATCAAGATTAATCGACTCAGGATAATCCTTTTTTTGAATTTCGAGTTCGTCGAGTGAAAGATGGATTACATACTTAGTGTCCTTGTATTTATCGCCACCTTCCAAAATCCTTGTCATGTTTTCAAGTCTTAGAGTATCATAATCCAAGTCCTTATCTTTCATCGAATAAAAACTTGATACTTGTAAAATAAGAAGAAGAGTAACGAGTGTTAGCCCAACAATTTTCACCATAAAAGTTGTGCGGTCTTTTGTAGAGTTGACATACACAATAGAAATTATAAAAAAACCGATTACAAAAAATAATGTAAGGGAAATCAAGTAGGCTGACCTATCTAATGCTCCATCCCTACTCATGATGTTGGTAATATTAGGAGTAACCGCAGCAATCAACATGGCTACTAAAATTTTAATTAGAACAGAGCGTTCTTTCGTTTTTACAACATAAATTCTCCAACCACCGATAATTACAAAGGAAATAATGGAATATACTGCAATTAAAGCAGCAAGCATTTTACTAATAGGCTCTGCATCAAAATCCCAGTAATGTCCAGTAAAGTGAAATTTTCTATCAGCATTCCATGTGCCTGCGATAAAAAGAATATCCGCAATAATCGCAACTACCCACATTGCTTTCATTACCCTACTTGATAATTTTGGATTTGTATCTCTTGGATACTTAAAGAAAAATTGACCAAAATGTAAAAGCGCAGGCAAAACAAATCCGCCCGTTATCCAGCGATGATAGGCAGCGATAGGATGATAACAAAACGCAGCCAAAAAGTATCCCGTATTAAAAAAAGCTAAAAATAAAAATCCTATACCTAAGTGAAATGTGCTTTCGGATTTATTAGGAAGTGTCAGAAAAAAATAGGCAAGTGCAAAAGTAAATATAGTAACTAAGAGAGTTCCAAACGAAAAAAAGTTAAAAAGTATGTATTTAGTATATGGTTCCAAGAACTCCATTGATTACCCTCGCAGCTTAACTATGTTTGTAGGCTAATGAATTTCCTATTTGGAAAACAATCTTTTTTTATTTTTACTTGCAACATTTTAGAATGAATAAAAAGTCATTGTCACAAAACTCAATTCCTCTTTTGCCCCAGTTGGACATTTACAAGTTAGTTCTTTAGGAGCATTTGCCGGTTACACAAAAGATGATTCAGGAAATTCCTATCTCATGACTGCTAAAACAAAGGACATTAGAGATGCTCCCTCTCCTGATAATACAGCACGGCTTGGGATTGTATTATCGTTTGCATCTTGCCTTAGTGAGAATGACTAAAACTCTCTCAGTAACAGAAACAAATTCTGGTAATGCGAATTATGATTCTAGTTTTGGCGGAAGTGATTTTGCTGTAACGTCATCCGGTAGAGCTGTGACAAACAAAGGTGTGAAGTGGCTAACAGCATATACGTCCCTATCCAAAAAGCAGCAACTGATATTGGAGCAGTCCATATTGGAAGAGCTGACGACGCAATTGCGATTTATTCTACTAGTAATTGCCTAGAAGCAGGTTGGGTAACAGGCGACAAAACCGATAAATCTCTAAAACTTTATAGGGTTAATAAAAACCTAACCCTAACAACCACCACAATTAATTAAACTACTCCATGTGCCACTGAGGCACAGAGGCACTGAGAAAATTTTAGAGAGTTTATCCCGAGTAATAATGTTAATTCATAATTAAAGGTTGATGATTCAGTTATTTAAAATGAAATAACTAACCAAATCGTTTCCGAACTTTCTTTAATATGTTGATAGAACAATTCCAAAAACTCCGTGACTCAGTGCCTCTGTGGCAAAAAAGCACTGAGGAGTTTTACTTTTTTTAATTTCTTACATGACAAATAAAACGTATTTTCCCAAATGATGAACTATGACAAAAACCAAAGAACTAAATAAAGATCCTCAATTCTCAGCAACACTAAACAAAGTCCTTGCAAAAATTCAAAAAAGTCCTAGAGGTTTTACAGACCCTGAGGTCAAAGATTTTTGCGCAAAACGATGGAGAAATATTTTTTTAAATGAAGCAATCCAAGATCCTATTGCATTGAAAGCAGCAACCGCAAAACCGCTCTTCGGAAAAGATGATCGTCCCGCAAAACAAAAAATATACGAACGTTTTTTAAGAAACGACGGACCGGTTGAATGGAATATCGAATACCCTGAAGCTAGAACTCCTGTCCTCAAAAATACAACTCTTCTGTTTTGTCCGGGACTTTTGACTGGTCTTCTTCCCGTAATGGCATTTCAAGAAGCATTACCCGCAATTGAAAAAAAATACAAAATCAGAATTCTCCAATCCGATTCTCACCCAATGAGAGGCTGCGAAGAAAACGTCGCAGATATTCAAAACGCTGTCGAAAAAGGAATTGGACTCGATGCAAATGCAAAACCTATTACAAAAGGAAAACCACCAAAAGATATTTTTGTAATTTGTTATAGCAAAGGAATGCCTGATCTACTAACAGCGCTTATCCGCTTACCAGAATTAAAAAATAGAATTCGCTGTATCTTCAACTGGGCTGGTGCTCCTGGTGGCTCTCCTCTAGCGGATAATATCTATAATTCGATCAAAGATGTAGATCCTAGTGTTGTAAAAAATCTAACTGAAATGTTACAAGTAGTAAACCCTGTAATCAAACTAGGCGACAAAGTAAGAAGACTTGACGAGTACCATATCAAAAATGCAGTCCAAGCAATCACAACAACGGCAAGGCAAGAATTTCTACAAAAACATCTGAAAGAAATTGATAAGATGAATATTCCAATCTTTAACCTGACTGGCTCGACAACAGTTACAGAGGTTCCCTATTTTCAAATGCAAGGTGTGATGGAACTAAATAAGTACGACGCCAATAACGATATGCAAGTCACACAAAATGGGGCTAAACTCATTACTCCGATGGCAACTGACTTGGCGATGTTACACGGTCACCACTGGGATCTTTCTTATAGCCCTTTTCCAAAGAACATGCGATTTGGATCATCTCACTTAGATCATCCATTCCCAAAAGAGGCTGCTGCCACGGCGATGATCAAACTTGCGTTCGAGTTGGGTTTAATCGATTAAACGATTCAAGTTATCCTAAAAACTGAAAGGGGTAAAAGTTTAACACAGAGTTTCACCGTGAAGCAAATGAGCAGTGTCATTAAGATAAGAATTATCCTGTCATTTCGAATCTACTGCGGTGTTGGATTTGCGACTAAGCAAATGAGGGAACACATCAGTTTGTGCGAAGTAACTCCAGCGTGAGAAATCTATTTTGCAAACATTATATTAGGTTAACCTATTACAATATTTGTGATATAGACCTCTCACGAATTTTCCTCCCTGCGCTTAGTCGCGACTTCACCTTAGTAAGTTCGAGGTGACGGTATTAGTTTACCCTTAACTTAATGACATTGACCTAGCGCAGGGTGACAATGTTCTAGGTGACTGTAAAACTCTGTGCAACTTGGTGCATTCTATCCGGCAAATAAAAAGTTGTCTCAAACTACTTGCAGCAGTGCTTTTATCCGTAACAGCTTTC
>DDBL01000107.1 GCA_002333425.1 Leptospiraceae bacterium UBA2033 | reverse complement strand
TACTTGTGGGTAAGGTTATGTCCCAAAGGGGGACACAGGGGGATTCACTCCATCCGATTGTACTAACTCTTCTTTTTTGGTTTTATAAAAAGAGGCAAAGGTGTCATTCAAAATAGCATTTCGCATATCCGCCATTAGCCGATGATAAAATCCAAGATTGTGAATTGCCATTAACTGCCAGCCCAAATTTTCATTTGCCTTGGTTAAATGGTGTAAATAAGAACGAGAATAACTGACACAACAAGGACAAGAACAATTTGGATCAAGTGTACGATCGTCTAATTTGTATATACCTCTACGCATTTGCAATTTACCAACACTGGTAAAAGCTACTCCTCTTTGCGCTTGTTCAGTAGGCAAAATACAGTCAAACATATCCACCCCACGATGCACAGCTTCCAGTAAATCAATCGGAGTTCCAACACCCATCAAATAACGAGGCAAATTCTTGGGCAACAAAGATGCCGAGAGTTCACAAAAATCATTTCGTTCTTCCTTGGTCTCCCCCACAGCAAGCCCACCAATTGCAAATCCATCAAATGGCAATTGTGTCAAAGCATCCGCACTTTGTTTTCGTAAATCTGTAAAACAAGCACCCTGAATAATCCCAAAAAGAGATTGCGGAGAATCTCCTCTGGCGGCTAAGCTTCGTTTTGCCCACCTGTAGGTTAATTCCATCGCAGACTTAGCAAGCGCATACTCGACAGTAGACGGAACACATTGATCTAACACCATCATAATGTCAGAGTTGATCGCCTTTTGTGTTTCAATACTGATCTCAGGAGAAAGTAAAATATTACGTCCATCTACATAACTCCTGAATACTGCCCCTTCTTCTGTTAGATTTCGTGAATTAGGAAGACTAAAAATCTGAAACCCACCGGAATCGGTTAACACAGGTAAGTCCCAGTTCATAAACTTATGGATTCCGCCAAACTTACGAAAAACTTCCACCCCGGGTCTAAGTAGCAGATGATAGGTGTTAGCCAGTAAAACGTTAGCCCCCATTGCCTTTAGAGTATCTACCGTTTGGGATTTGACGGTAGCCTGTGTTCCGACTGGCATAAAGATAGGAGTAAGCACTTCGCCGTGCAGAGTAGTGAATTTACCAGCGCGCGCCTTCGTCCCATTTGCCTCTTTTTCTAGTTTAAAATTTAATCGGGACATGGAGGATTATATATAATAAGGTATGTATCGTCAATCAACGATATCATAATCTCTTTAACTTTCCGTTTCACCAGTTATTGATTTGACAATCTCTTTTAATTTTTCAATTTTAAAAGCGGTAATTTCTAATTCTTTTCTATAAAGATCTTCACCGCTTAGAGAATGCGAAGTTTTATTCAATATAATATCTTTTAAAAAATGGGCTTCTTTTAAAATCTTATTTAAATCTTCCGTTTCAAGAATATCGGTATCTTCGATTTTTATCTCTTTGCTTTCTATTATTTTCTCTAATAATTTTTGCGAGTTTAAAAAGAATTTACCTTTCTTAATTATTGCTTTCAAAAGAGTCTCTAATTTATCTTTTTTTCCTATTTGTAAATATCTAATTATTTCTTGCACACTTTTTTCTAATTCTTTTCTTAAGTAGTTACCTGCGCTTTCCAATTGATTATGTTCTATAGCTTTTCGTGCCTTATCTAGATATTCATAAGATTTATCATAAAGCTTTGCCTCAAATTTATTGTTAGCTATTTCACTTTTATACAATATCTGTTTTAACCATAAACCTTCCTCTTTATAATGTCTTATCATTATTTCAAATTGTTCAAAGAAGCTCAAGCTATGCGTTAGTATAATTTTTTGATAGTCTTGATAATTTTCACATATATACTTGGTGATATAGATTCTATTACCCATATCAACACTAAGCAAAATATCATCAAATAATAATACCTTTAAACTCTTTTCACCTTGGTTCATTGACTGGGAGGAATCCATTTCAATCAGAGCAAAAAAAATTGCTAGAGCGGATAATTTTAAAGTAGCCTCATTAAAATTCCCTTTTAAGTTCAAAGTATTATCAATTTTAATATTTATTTTAGGCTGAGTAAAATTAGGGTCAATTGATTCAAAAACCTCTACTCTAGAATCAATTCTTTCAAAACTTAGATTTGAATTTTCTTCAAACTTCTTCAAAATCTCATTCGAAGTTATTTGAATCTTTTCCATAACATCCTTTAACTCTTCGTCTAAACTTTTTCTAGTTGCATATATTTCCTTCATTAAAGTCTCACTTTCTCGAATGTCTTTCAGATTAGAGGTTATCTTTGTCATTTTGGCATTAATTGATCCAAAGACATTTTCAAAATTTGAAAAAAATATATTTATAATCGAAGAAAAGAAATCTTCGGTATTTATTATCTTGGTTAAGATTGAATGATTAATAAAGTAGGATTTATGAGGAGTAATTTTAGAAAATTTTGAATTATCTGTTAGACGTATGTCAATTTCTATGTCCTCGGATGATGACCTATTTTTATAATCCCCTATATTTTGTTTATTTTTAATTTTTCGATAGAGCGCATAATACAAGGAGCTTTTACCACTCCCATTCTCTCCATATAATAATATATTTTTATTTTTAAATTCACATGTCTCATTAATGAAAAACTTAAAATTTTTAATATTTATACTTGCTATTCTCATTATCTATTACCCTTGAAAAATTCAGTAAGTCTGTTAACAATGATTTCATTTCTTTGTTCATAATCTGAATAAGTCCAGTTATCAACTTTTCTTGAAATTTCTTGTAGCTCCTTTAGCTGACTCTTAGAATAATATGCACCCTTATCACTCAAACTTATTCTTTTCTTTCTTAAATCTGAAAGAACTAAATTTCCTAAACTATCTAATAGAGAAAGAGGTTGATTATCTTTCCAGCTTGTATTCAATGATTCGATATGCTCACTATTGATAATTTTATCGAAATAGTAAGGATAAATAGGTATTACAGATTTATCCAAATATGCTGATAAAAGTGTAAATGCATTTTTAAATCTTCCTAAGTTTTCAAAATGAGTTCCTGAAATATTACTGGGATAATATTCATATTTTTCCTTTTTAGACACCTTTACTATTATCTTAAATATTTCAAATTTTATTGTCTGATTTAAGCCTATAAAATAACAGCATCTTACTAAATTCTGTAAAAAGTCAATAAATGGATCAGTATCTTCTATTGGTTTTTTAATTATTTCATAATGATTAAATAAATATACATAAATTGCAAACTTAGGGAATTGGCTATTATACTCAAAAATGATCTGTAACCATTTACACAACTGGTTAGCATTTGTTAATTTTTTAGAACTTTGAAAAGTAAATTGAACAATATCAATTATCTTTTCAATATCACTCAGAACATCTCTATAATTTTTCTTCTTAAGTGAATTTTTGTCTAAGTTAAAAAATTGCCTAAGTCCAATTTCAGTGGAGTCCTCTCCATTTTGCCCTCTTATTACATGACTATATATTCTAAAAATGTAAGAAAGCGTCAGTTCCAATTTATCACATGCTTCTATAATATTATCCCATCTTTCGATAAATATTTCTGACTCTAGATTATTTAAAGAGGAATTATATAACTGAGATTTAAAAATATCTGCATCTGACAACTCAAGTCCCCTATTATTGATAGTCTCAAAAATAGTTAATGCTTTTTCTCTTGCCATATTCTCATCTTGGTCTACAGATAAAATCGGTAGTATATAAACGTTATCTAAAAGATAATTTGAGAATTCTCTAGCAGCTTTGTCATTTTCCTCATCAATATATTTTTTTAATTTTATATAAAAGAAATATAAATTTTCTTCAAATTTATTCCTCTTCTTTTTATCAGAAGAAATATTTTGAATATCTTTAACTTCGATCGACAAACACTGACTAAGCTCGCCCTTATCATTATTTTCAAAAACATAACTATTAACTCTTTGCTTTTTTTTGCCTTGGTCTCGACGATCTTTAACCCATAGTGCATCGTCGATATCATTATTATCTTTATCAAAAAAGGACAACGCTCTTAAAAATAGAGTGAGAGTTATTAATCTTTGCTGCCCATCAATTACTTCCAATATATCTTTTTTACTTTTACTTTGTGCGATTACAATATTTCCCAAAAAATATCCATCTTGTTTGTCTCTTTTCAAAGAGAATAAAATATCATCCCATAATTCAGTACATTGCTCGATATCCCATGAATACGTCCTTTGATAAGCAGGTATAATATAAATTTCTTTCCCACTAAAAACTTGCTGAATAGATTTTTGCTCTGCTGAAATTGATAATCCCATAATTTTTATCCTTCTTACTACTTTCCTTCAAAAAATGATTATTTTTTTATTATCATTGGAGCTGTGCAAAAGGATTACCACGAAGGCACTGAAAATGCGGTTTCTAGTTATTCTGCGTTCAAAAATCTATGCTTTTACGCAATCCCACACTATTACCAATGTTCATTTATAAAAATAAACATATAGAGGCTTGTCAATCAAATATCTAGAGTAAAACAAGTATCGATAAGAGGGAGCTTATTTTTTTGATTATATC
This sequence comes from Leptospiraceae bacterium UBA2033, assembly GCA_002333425.1. Taxonomy (GTDB): domain Bacteria; phylum Spirochaetota; class Leptospiria; order Leptospirales; family Leptospiraceae; genus UBA2033. Next base: position 360 of record DDBL01000107.1, on the reverse strand, counting down.
AATATTTTCATGAATGAAAAATACATCGCAGTTATTTAAGTTTACTCTCTAGTATCCATCCCGCTATCTCGAATAAGGCTATAGTAGAAATCCACCAAAATAAATTATGCCTGACTTGCATCTAATCCTCTAAATTATTGATAAAATTCAGTCAATACCATTGAAGTCCAGCTCATCCAATCAATATAGATATGAATGATTACAAGCATTAAAAGTAGCAATCGAAAAAAGCTTTTGGAAAATAGCAAACTTATTCGCAAATGAATTTTTAACATAATTATAAGAAAGAAATCCCTTTTGCAGCGCGCAATGCTGTCAAGTTAAGGAAAATGGGGAGTTGTACGATATGTAGATGGTATG
>DDBL01000059.1:5942-9525 GCA_002333425.1 Leptospiraceae bacterium UBA2033 | reverse complement strand
TATTTTATTGGTCATAGATATCGTATTAACCGTTATGCGCTAGTTCCCTTTGGAGAGGCATTAGAGTTTACTGAGACACATGGCGCCTTATTCGTGTTACTCTCAGAACCAGATTTAAAACATGAAAGATTTAATGCTGTTATAGCCGATTTAAGGTCTAGTGAACTTACCGCAGAATGGCAAAAATTTTTAGCACATTGTACTCTTTCTCGTATTCCTGTTTATCACACAAAACAAGTCAAAGAGTCTCTGACTGGAAGAGTAAAAATTGACCATCTTTCNNCCATTATTCACTCCTCTTCTTTTAGTAGTAGCTTTATTGATTCGATTAGAAAGTAAAGGTCCGATTATATTCTTTCAGAAAAGAATGGGATTTCGAGGACGCCCTTTTACTATGTTCAAGTTTAGAAGTATGTACATTGATGTAAAAGGGAAAGGTTTTACGCAAGAAGGGGAAGATCCGCGTATCACTAAAGTAGGAAAATTTATTCGTAAATTTAGAATCGATGAACTTCCTCAGTTTTTTAATATTTTATTTGGACAAATGAGTTTTATTGGACCTCGTCCTGAGTCGCTGGAGTTATCTAGGTGGTATGAAAATGATGTTCCTTTTTTTAGTTACAGGCATGTGGTAAGACCAGGAATTTCGGGGTGGGCACAGGTAGAACAAGGTTATGCGGCAGAGGTAGATGGAATGAAAGTAAAGTTGGAATATGATTTTTACTATATCAAACATTTTTCTTTTTGGCTAGATACTCTTATTACTTTTAAAACAATTAAAACAATTCTAACTGGTTTTGGTGCAAGATAAGTTTTTGAATTGAGAAATTATCTAAGGAAAAAATAAATGAATTTTTTTTGGGACGTATTTAAAAACAAAAGTCTTTTACTTTCACTCTCTATTCAAGACTTCAAACAACGATATTTAGGAAATTATTTTGGAATTGTTTGGGCATTTATCGGACCCTTGATTACGGTTCTCATTTTGTTTTTTGTATTTCAGGTAGGGTTTAGATCCGCACCAGAGGAAGGAATTCCATTTGTACTTTGGCTTGTTTCAGGAATGTTTCCTTGGTTTTTTATCTCCGAATCAATTTCCTCAGGTTCTAGTTCGATTATAGATAAACCGTATTTAGTTAAAAAAGTTGTTTTTAAACTAAGTACTTTACCAGTTATTAAACTAATCACAGCCTTATTTATACATGCCTTCTTTTTATTGATTTTAGTTTTATTATTAATTGGCTATGGATTTTATCCTAAATTAATTTGGATTCAAATTTTTTATTACCTATTCGCAACTTTAATTTTAGTTTTAGGAATTAGCTGGGCTACATCTTCTTTAGTTGTATTTGTAAAAGACACAGGGCAGATCATAAATATTCTTTTGCAATTTGGTTTTTGGCTAACACCTATTATCTGGTCAAATCGCATGATGCCACCAAGGTATTTACTATATTTGAAGCTTAATCCAGCTTATTATATTGTGCAGGGATATAGAGACACAGTGCTTTACAATGTATGGTTTTGGGAGAAACCTTTACTTACTTTGTATTTTTGGGTCATTACCTTTTTAATTCTTTTGCTGGGTGCTTTTTTATTCAAACGTTTGAGACCACATTTTGCAGACGTACTATAATTTTTTATCAAATAGTGAATTCAATTTTATGAATCACTCATTACACGGGAGTTTAAATTGTCTAATATTGCAATAAAAGTTTCGGGGCTAACAAAGATTTACCCTCTTTATAGAAGTCCCAAACACAGGTTACTTGAGGCGTTAAGTCCTAGTCGAAAAAAATATCATGAAGACTTTTATGCACTCAATGATATAAATTTCGAAGTAAAAAAAGGAGAGACTGTGGGTGTTGTAGGAGTCAATGGTTCAGGAAAATCGACTCTTTTAAAAATTATCACAGGTGTTTTAACTCCTACTAGTGGTGAAGTTATTGTAAATGGGAATATATCTTCTTTATTGGAACTAGGAACTGGGTTTAATCCTGAACTTACTGGGATTGAGAATATTTATTTTTATGGAATGATTAACGGAAAACTAGAAAAAGAAATGGAACCGTCGATTGAAAGTATATTAGCATTTGCTGATATAGGAAATTTTATTTATCAGCCGGTGAAGTCCTATTCTAGTGGAATGTTTGTTCGATTAGCATTTGCCTGTGCGATTAACATTGATCCAGAAATTTTAATTGTAGATGAAGCCTTGTCAGTGGGGGATGCAAGATTTCAAGCAAAATGTTTTTCAAAGTTAAAAGAGTTAATAGACAGAGGTACAACTATTTTATTTGTGTCCCATTCAACAGAACAAATTACTACTCATTGTGATCATGCAATATTACTTAACCAAGGAAAAATTTTAGAACACGGCGAACCTAAAAAAATTGTAAATTTATACTTAGATTTGTTATTTGGGAAAAAAGTAAATCCAAAGGAAAAAAGTGAAATAACAATCACGGCAGTAGACCTAGAAAAACAAGCACACCACGAAGAATTGAATGCAACATTTGAAACAAGACCATACTATAGCTCGGGTGAATATAGATGGGGCGATAGGGAGGCGGAAATTGTTGATTTTGTGTTATTCCAAGAAAAAAATAAATTCCCATCTTCCCTTCGTTTAAATAAACACATAACCTTAGAATTTAGAGTTCGATTTAAAAAAGAAATTTTGATTCCCATTTTTGGATTTGCGGTAAAAACCAAAGAGGGTGTTACTATTTACAATACAAATTCAGATGTTCAAAAGGGTACTGGTGTAAGTTCAGTTAGTGCTGGTAATGAGTGGTTTGTTACTGTTAGCCTCCCCATGATTTTATCGAGTGGTGATTATTTTATTTCTGTCGGTATAGCAAGTAAATCAATTAGCGGAGAAATCATTCCTCATGATAGAAGATATGACTCAATTCATTTACTAGTTGAGGCTACTCCTGAGTTTACCGGACTTGTAGATTTGAGTGCAAAAATTTCTGTAGAAGTAGTCAGTCATGATAGAACAACTTAGTAAATTAGGATTCAAGAAAGATCCAAATACATCTGTTTGGATTTTGGAAGAACAACATAATTTTTCTTATAGCGATGGAGATGGGATTGAAAATTATCTTTTGGATTCTATTCGTTCTTGTCAGGATAAATCCACTTCTTCTACCCAGTTGACAAAATTTATTCGAGATTGGCCTACATTGTATCATTTAAGTAGAAGAAGATCTAATATAATACGGTCTTTTTCTACTTACTTAAAAGGAAAGAATGTTCTAGAAATAGGATGTGGATGTGGGGCGCTTTCTAGGTATCTGGGTGAAATTGGTGCTAATTTATTAGCTGTAGAAGGTAGTCCACGTAGAGCCTTGATCACGAGAGAGAGGTGTAAAGATCTCACTAACGTAGAAGTGGTTGCGGCTACTAGTGATTTGGTTTCTGGTTTGAGAGAATTAGACGTTGTAATTTTGAATGGAGTTCTTGAATATTCTACTATGTTCATGGGTGTTAACGGACCTTCTATTTTGCTGGGTAATAGCTTCAAACAATTAACTAAAAGTGGCATATTGATATTAGCCATAGAAAATCAGTTGGG